>NZ_BJCE01000009.1:0-51516 GCF_005402885.1 Sphaerospermopsis reniformis | reverse complement strand
AAATCATCACTGTCATTATCTCAAAGAGTGTTTAAATGTGATAACTGTGGCTTTGAGATTGACAGAGATTTAAACGCTGCGATTAATTTAAAACAAGAAGCGGTCAGATTGATCGTGTTAGCCTGTGGACTAGATAGTGCCGACACTGCTAGGGTGAAACAGGAAGAAAAAGCCAACTTTTGTTAGCATTAGTTAGCTTTTTTGTATCGGTTTAGTATGTTAGTTAAAAACCGAAAAACCAAAAAACAACCCACCCCGGAGTCGGAATGGGTTAATTTTATTTAAAACGAATTAAGAATTTAGGGTAGACTTAGTAGCGATTGCGACCACCGCCGCCACCACCGTAACCACCACGACCACCACCACCACCGTAACCACCACCACGGTCTTCTTTAGGTCTAGCTTTATTTACTTTTAAGCCACGACCCATCCACTCAGCACCATCAAGTGCTTCAATAGCTGCTGTTTCTTCCGCTTCTGAACCCATTTCTACGAAAGCAAAGCCACGTAAACGGCCTGTTTCCCGGTCAGTGGGGATTTGTACACGCTTTACAGTACCATATTCTGCAAATACAGATGTCAAAGCTTCCTGTGTAACTTCATAAGAAAGATTGCCTACGTAAACTGACATATTATGTCTCCAAAATCACGAGTTTGTAGAGATTTAGATTTCGGAGAGCAGTCTGTAAATACCACAAGTAAAAAGCCTGTCAATACTAACAACAAAACGCTAATCGCCGAATTAACTCTCTCCACTATTATTACACATAAATCAAGTTTTTGGAGTAAGACTTTACAAAAATTTCATAAATTTTATCAAAACCTTTGTCAGCCGTTTAAGTTTGGGTAGAGGCTAGTAATTCAAGCTGATAACTGATGGTTATCAAGAAAATCCTGACTACAATCCTTGACATCACCGGGAGCATCCCAATGAAAGAAAAAATAAACGTGGCCACTGCGAAAACTCTCTTACACTCTCTTGCCTTTGTGTCCTTTGCGTCCTTTGCGGTTCAATCATATCAGACCCTGGGATAATTGTCTGTTGTTAGATAAAAATAAACTTACACATTTGGGATGCTCCCGACATCATCAAGCCTACAACAAATCAATTAGTTTAAACTCGCTTTTCCAAGTATTGCCCAATCATCAACTGCTCACCAGCACGGGAAACAATACTTTGTCGGGTGCGATATTTATCACCGATGAGTTTAATTTCTTCCTCAAATACAGAATTATTGTACTCAGTTCGCAAACACAGAGTTTTCAGACTGGGGAAATAATATTGTGCTGTGACTGGTTTAGTAGTGGCAAAACCGCGATCGCGATACAAAATATTTCCCCAAGCACCAAACACAGTCACACCACTAGCTTCTTTTTTAGCGTTGTGTAAATCTGTACTTTCCCAAGTAACTTTTGCACCACAAGTTAAGCTTTCTAAATCCTGCAAATCATGTAACTGAGCCAGCTTTTGCAATTCATCATCCCCTTGTTGCAAAAAATGAATGGTAATAATACTTACCATTTCCTTGGTTTCTCCTTGGGGTAAAGTGTAATAGCGTCTTTCAGAGCGCCATTCACCTACAGAAGCTTGGAAAAACTCAGCAATTTGCTGTTCATCAGCAGTTAGGGCAATTTTCAGCAGTAATGTCACTTGTTACTTTCCTCACCTAAAAGTCAATGTGTTGCTTTGGTGGTTGCACCTGCAATATTCTATCTGGGATATAAAAGCAAGCTTTGTTTAATATTCTTAATATATACACAAAAACCTGAAAAATACCAGTTCGTTTGGCACATTTTTCATAAATGGCTGGGTAATGAAAAACTCCCAGGAATAAATCATGACTAATTTCCTATTACTTATTGGTGGCAAAATCTTTATACTAACTTTATAATTTTTAGGATTGTCAGCAATTCTATACATCAATATCCATAGGATATGGTGAAAATTCTGTCAGTTTTATTGAGGAAAAAAAGTTATTTGGAATACATAAATAAATAGCTGAATTTTGATTGCTATTTTTGATTATTCATACCTATTCCAAAGTATTGGCTAATAAATGGCTGTAAGAGTGCAAATACTGCCCAATTGGAGAAAAATTCATGGTTTTGGACCCAAATAAGTCACAAAAACAGGTGAAAACATCAACTCCTATAGTTGTCAGCCCAGTGATCAATAAGCTGATGAATAAGCATAATTTATTCATATTCTGTCTGCTGTTACTGGGATTACTAACAACCAGTTGTGGTTCATTACCAAAAGAATCAGCAGAAGCCCAATCGAAGCGGACTGGTGGTGGAGAACGAGCAAATAGAGAAACATCTGTAGATATAGCGATCGCCCGCACACAAGAACTGCGTCCCCCAGCGGACTATATTGGTAACACCACCCCATATCGGACAGTATCAGTGCGATCGCAAGTAGAAGGAAGACTGATATCCTTAAATATGGATGTTGGTGATACAGTCAAACAAGGGCAAATCATCGGCCAGTTAGATGATGTTCTATTGATCACAGCATTACAGCAAGCAGAAGCAGAACTAGCAACCAGCCAATCAGAAGTAGCCAGGGCAATGACCCAAGTAAGTAACGCTCAAACGGAAGTAGAAAAAGCAAAGTTAGAACTCATCCAAGCCCAATCAGACTCCCAAAGACAGCAACAATTATTCAAAGAAGGAGCAATTTCCGAACAAGCAGCCCAACAAGCTCGCACCAAAGCCCAAACAACCCAAAAAGCCCTACAAGCCACTATTGAAAGAGTCCGTACAGAAAAACAAGCCGTAGCAGCTGCCCAAGGTAGAGTATTTGCCCAACAAGCAGTAGTCAAAGCCGCCAAAGAACGCCGTTCCTACTCCCGTTTAATCTCCCCCATCACCGGCGTAGTTACAGAAAAAGTCACAGAACCCGGTAATCTCCTACAACCAGGAAGCGAAGTCTTAAAAATTGCTGACTTGAGTCGAATTAAAGTAGTAGTTCAAGTTTCTGAATTAGAACTAGCAAAAATTCAAGTAGGGCAATCTGTACAAGTGCGTTTAGATGCCTTCCCCGATCAAAACATCATTGGTAGAGTAGCGCGTATTTCTCCATCTGCTGATCCTACAGCCCGTTTAGTACCCATAGAAGTAGTCATTCCCAACAGTGGCGGGAAAATAGGTAGCGGACTACTAACAAGAGTGAATTTTACAACCCAGACACCACAGCGAGTAGTAGTATCACAAACAGCAATTAATAGCAAAGACAAAGAAACATCAGCAGAAATGAACAACGGCACAATTTTTGTTGTTCAAGAAACTGACGGTAAAACCAAGGTAAAAGAAAAATCGGTAACATTGGGTAAAAAAGTTGATGGTAACGTCGAAATTCTTTCAGGGTTACAACCAGGAGAAAGTTATATTGTTCGCAGTAGTAAGCCATTAAAAGATGGTGAAGTTGTCAAATTATCAATTTTGTCAGAAAAAGATTTAAACAAACCGCAAAGAAAGAACTTGTAAATTTTTTTAGCAGTTTCAACTCTGTCACCTGTCACCTGTCACCTGTCACCTGTCACCTGTCACCTGCTATAAAGATGCAAATCACAAACAACAAAGGCTTTAGTATCAGCGCCATTTCTATCCGTCAGCATATTGGTACATTGATGCTGACCTTAGCAGTAATTGTCATTGGTTTATTTTTCATTATTCGTTTACCTGTAGATTTACTGCCATCTATTACCTATCCTCGTATTGGTGTGATAATAGAAGCACCGGGAATTTCTCCAGAAGTAGCAGTTGATGAAATTACAAAACCACTAGAAGAAGCTTTTTCAGCCACAGAAGGAGTAATTCAAGTTTTTTCCCAGACTCGTGAAGGTCAAGTCAGTTTAAATTTATATTTTCAACCAGGGGGAAATATTGATCAAGCACTAAATGATGCTACCGCTACTTTTAACCGAGCGAGAAATAGATTACCAGACACCATAGAAGAACCACGAATCTTTAAATTCGACCCTTCCCAACTACCTGTTTATGAATTTGCGCTCACTTCACCTACACTGAAAAATGTTGATTTGCGCGTTTTTGCCGAAGAAGAATTAGCCCGTGAATTAGGTGTAGTACCAGGAGTTGCAGTTGTAGATGTATCAGGAGGAGTGCAAGAAGAAGTTAGAGTAAATATAGATTTAGATCGTCTCCAAGCTATTGGTGTCGGTTTGACTGATGTGTTAAACGAACTGCAAAATCGTAATCAAGATATATCTGGGGGAAGAATTTTAGGAGCCAATTCTGAACCGTTAACCCGGACAGTGGGACGCTTCAAAAATGCAGAAGAAATTAATAATATTTCCTTTGAAGTATCTGCACCTAATTCAAATATCAAAAATCGTGTTTATTTGCGCGACTTTGCCCAAGTTATTGACGGATCAGAAAAACAAAGATTGTACGTTTTACTCAATGGTCAAGAAGCAGTAAAAGTCAGCATTCAAAAACAAGCAGATGCTAATACTGTCAACGTTGTTGATGGAGTTAAAAAAAGATTACAAGAACTGAAAGAAGCGGGTGTTATTCCTGCGGAAGCAACTTTCACAGGAACTTTAGATGAGTCAATATTTATTCGTAATTCCTTAGCTAATGTGACTTCTTCTGGTTTAATTGGTTCAGGTTTAGCAGCGATCGCTGTATTACTGTTTCTTGGTTCTTTACGGCAAACATTCATTATTGTTCTATCTATACCTTTAGCCACATTAGCAGCTATTATTATGATGGGAATGTTCGGCTTATCCCTGAATATTTTTAGCTTAGGTGGTTTAGCATTAGGAGTGGGAATTGTGGTTGATAATTCCATCGTCATGTTAGAAAATATTGCCGCAGGAATTAATCAAACTAAACTACAAAATCACACATCAGAATTATCAACATCAGCAATTATTCAACAAGCAGAAAAAAGTAGTCGAGAAGTTGAATCAGCTTTACTTGCTTCTACCAGTACAAACTTAGTTGCAGTATTACCATTTTTGCTGATAGGGGGTTTTATATCATTACTATTTAATGAATTAATTCTCACGATTAGTTTTGCAGTAGCAGCTTCAATTTTAATTGCTGTTACTGTTGTTCCCATGTTAACATCACGATTATTAGCTTTACCCTTTTCTAGTTCTTTAAATAATTTTTGGTTTTTCCGGGAATTTAATCGTCGTTTTGATGGAGCAACAAGATTATATAGCAGTTTCCTATCTGGAATATTGCGTTGGCGGTTATTAACAATTGCGATCGCTATCATTTTCTTTGGTGCTGGTAGTGTGTGGATGTCTCCCCAAATTCCCCAAGAAATTCTTCCTCAAATAAACACCGGACAAGCTAGTTTATTTGCTCAATTTCCCCCCGGTACACCATTAGAAACTAACCAAAAAGTTATGCAAGTTGTAGATGACATTTTGCGTCAGCAACCAGAAACAGAATATGTCTTTTCTACAGTTGGTGGTTTTCTGTTTGGTGGTAACAGTAATCCTAATCCTTTGCGAAGTTCTAGTACCATTACCCTCAAACCAAACTCAGATATAGAGACTTATATTGAGCGTGTAACTAAAGAATTTAGCAAACTGAATTTAGTAGATATTCGACTGCGTTTAGCACCTGGAAGAGTGCGGGGTTTATTTCTTAATAACTCTCCTATTCGTGGTGCTGATGTTGATATAATTTTGCAGGGAAATGATACCAATACTTTAGAAAAAGCAGGACGAGAACTACTAGCAACTTTAGACGAGAAAATTACTTCAGTCAGATTCCGTCCAGATACAGATCCACGTCAACCTGAAATTCAGATTGTACCTGACTGGGAACGAGTGGCCAATGTGGGTTTAAATACTCAAGATATTGGCGAAACAATTAAAACCGCAATTACAGGTACTGTACCCACCCAATTACAACGCAATAACCGCTTGGTAGATGTGCGAGTAGAATTAAATGAAGAAGCGGTAAAAACAACTTCTCAGCTAGAAAGATTACCCTTATTTGTAGAAGGTAATCAACAAATTAGATTGAGTGATGTAGCGACAATTGTTGAAGGAAAAGCACCCGGAGAAATTCAAAGAATTAACCAGCGTCAAGTCTTTTTAATTGCAGGTAATTTAGCAGAAGGAGCAAGTCTGGGTCAAGCATTAGAGCAAGTAGATGAAGTAATTAAAAATGCCAATTTTCCTGAAGGTGTAAGTCCTTTACCCAGTGCAGCAGCAGAATCAAATCAACAATTACAAAACTCGTTGCAACTTCTAGGAGGGTTAGCAATATTTTTAGTTTTTGTAGTGATGGCTGTACAATATAATTCTCTTGTTGATCCTTTAGTAATTCTGTTTACTATTCCTCTTGCTTTAGCTGGGGGGATTTTTGGACTTTACATCACCGAAACTGCCATTGGTGCAACAGTAATTGTGGGTGCAGTTTTATTAGTAGGTATTGTGGTAAATAACGCCATTATCATGGTAGAATTAGCAAATCAAATTCAGGAACGCGAACAAGTTGATCGTCGCACCGCAATTTTAAAAGCTGCACCTCAACGTTTACGTCCGATTTTAATGACAACAATTACCACAGTTTTAGGGATGTTTCCCCTAGCTTTAGGAGTTGGGGAAGGTTCAGAATTTCTGCAACCATTAGGTGTAGTAGTCTTTTCCGGCTTGTCTTTAGCAACACTGCTCACCTTGTTTATTATTCCTTGTTTTTACACTCTATTGCATGATTTAATTGGTGGCAGTTGGGCAAAACCAGTATTTATCAAGTTGCGGATCTGGAAAAAAAATTTCAAGAAAGCTTAACACTCTCCTACATCCCAGAACTTCTGCCTGGGAAATTACACCAAATATCTGGACTATCAGGCAGTTATAGATTTATGATTGATGATCGTGGGTTTTTTTCAAAAAATAACTAGAATATGAACGTGCAAGAAGTAATCCGCTCTATAGAAGCGGAACACCTAAAATCCGATCTACCCGAAATTTATGTAGGTGATACAGTGCGGGTAGGAGTGAAAATTAAAGAAGGCGATAAATACCGAGTCCAACCATACGAGGGAGTGGTAATAGGTAAACGCAATGGCGGAATTAACGAAACAATTACCGTGCGTCGTGTATTTCAAGGTGTAGGCGTTGAGCGAGTATTTTTGCTGCACTCACCCCGCATTGATAACATCAAAGTAGTGCGTCGTGGTAAAGTCAGACGCGCTAAACTATACTACTTGCGTCAATTATCTGGTAAAGCTACCCGGATTAAACAACGGTTTGACCGCGCCCTGTGATGCAGTTAGTCCTGGGAAAAAACCAGGAAACTCAAGCCAAAAGCGGCATCTGCCGCTGACTTGACTTTCTGAAAAAATTAAGTTACACTAAAAAAGGAATTGTGTTAAACTAAAAAAAGTTCAGCGCAATCCCTGAAACAAAGATAGCTTGTGCGCTCTTAGTTCAGTTGGTAGAACGCAGGTCTCCAAAACCTGATGTCGGGGGTTCAAGTCCTCCAGGGCGCGCTCAAAAGCAAAAAATATAGCCCGAAACAAAAACGCATCTGCTAAAATAGCAGCCAGCGTTGATTATTTCGGGTCTAATTATTTTTTACTGATAGCTGAATTTGTTTACTGTAAATTGGGTCGAAGCTGTGAATAATTGTCAGCCTTGGTGCAAAATAACAAGGTGAAACGATGTAAGAAACGGGGGGTATAACGACCGTGGCCAAAAAAAACGAAGCAGAAATGCCAGAAGCAGGCAATGGTTTTAGCTTAAACAACTTCTTCCAAGGAACAAAAGAAGAACTGGACAAAGTAGTTTGGCCAAGTCGGAAGCAGTTGGTGAGTGAATCAGCAGCTGTGTTATTAATGGTGACACTTTCCGCGTCTTTGATATATTTGGTCGATGGATTGTTTGCTTGGGCAGCAAAACAGGTATTCTGATGACTTCTGCAACAGACGAACCACGGGATTTGCAGACAGAGGAAGCACTAGGAACAGCGCAAAAAGAAGCCCGCTGGTATGCAGTGCAAGTAGCCTCTGGCTGTGAGAAGCGCGTGAAAACAAATTTAGAGCAACGTATCCAAACTTTTGATGTAGCTGATAAAATTATCCAAGTGGAAATACCCCATACACCAACGGTAAAGATCCGCAAAGACGGGAAACGTCAGCCATCAGAAGAGAAGGTTTTTCCGGGTTATGTTTTAGTTCGGATGGTAATGAGTGACGATACATGGCAAGTGGTAAGAAACACAACCCATGTAATTAACTTTGTCGGTGCAGAGCAAAAACGAGGCAGCGGCCGTGGTCGTGGTCACGTCAAGCCAGTACCTTTAAGTCATTCAGAAGTAGAACGTATATTCAAACAAACGACAGAACAAGAACCAGTAGTCAAAATTGATATGGCTACAGGTGATAAGATAATGGTGCTTTCTGGTCCGTTCAAGGATTTTGAAGGCGAGGTGATCGAAGTTTCGCCAGAACGGAGTAAACTAAAAGCTCTACTCTCGATTTTCGGACGAGATACACCAGTAGAATTGGAATTTAATCAGGTACAAAAACAGAGCTAAATCCAAATGGCGAAGAAAGTAGTAGCGGTCATTAAATTGGCCTTAAACGCTGGAAAAGCCAACCCAGCACCACCAGTTGGTCCCGCACTGGGTCAACATGGTGTTAACATCATGATGTTCTGCAAAGAGTACAACGCTAAAACAGCAGACCAAGCTGGAATGGTGATTCCTGTAGAAATTTCCGTGTTTGAAGACCGGAGTTTTACATTTGTACTCAAAACACCCCCAGCATCAGTTTTAATTCGCAAGGCAGCGAAAATTGAACGCGGTTCTGAACAACCCAACAAGAAAAAAGTTGGCAGTATTACCAAAGCGCAGTTACGGGAAATCGCCCAAACTAAACTGCCTGACCTCAATGCTAACGACATTGATGCAGCAATGAATATTGTGGCTGGAACAGCCAAAAACATGGGTGTTACCATCACAGATTAATAGGTGACAGGTGACAGGTGACAGGTGACAGTAAAAAAGAGTAATGAAACCTGATAACTAGCAGCCGACCTATAACAAAATCTAAAATCCAAAATCTAAAATCTAAAATTGTATCGGGGGAGAAGTGAGAAACTTCGAGAACACCCCAGGAGCAAAAAATGGGCAAGAAAATATCACGCCGTTTACAGGCGTTGCTAGAAAAAGTAGAAGATAGGGATTACGCTCCCTTAGATGCGTTAGCTCTGTTAAAAGAAACAGCAACAGCAAAATTTCCCGAAGCCGCAGAAGCGCATATCCGGCTAGGGATTGACCCCAAGTATACAGACCAACAACTGCGGACAACGGTAGCACTGCCCAAAGGTACGGGTCAGGTAGTGCGTGTAGCAGTAATCGCCAGAGGCGAAAAAGTAACAGAAGCCACTAATGCTGGTGCGGATATCGCTGGTTCTGAAGAACTGATTGACGAGATTCAGAAAGGCATGATGGACTTTGACAAACTCATTGCTACTCCTGATGTAATGCCACAGGTAGCAAAACTGGGTAAATTGCTTGGTCCTCGTGGCTTGATGCCATCACCCAAAGGTGGTACAGTAACATTTGACGTTGCCAGTGCGATCGCCGAATTTAAAGCTGGTAAATTAGAATTTCGTGCTGATCGGACAGGCATTGTTCATGTTATGTTTGGTAAAGCATCATTTACCCCTGAAGATTTGTTAGTCAACCTCAAAGCATTGCAAGAAACAATTGACCGTAACCGTCCTTCAGGAGCAAAAGGCCGTTATTGGCGTACATTCTACGTCTCTGCTACAATGGGTCCTTCAATTAAAGTTGATATCAACGCCCTCAGAGATTTAAAAGTAACTGACGCTGCATAATTAGGTAATTGGTAATGGGTAATTGGGAATAGGTGAATATAAACCAATGACCAATGACTAAATACCAATGACCCTGAAACGAGACGCAAGCCCCTGACTTTTAGACATGGGGATAAGTCGATAGCGACCTTAGTCGCATTAAAACGATTGACTGGCTTTAGCCACAGTGGTATAATAGTGAAAAAGTGAGTAAAAAAACCATCTACGTGAAGAAACATCCTAGTGCGGAGAAATCCCGGCAACGGACATATCCAACTTGATTTGGAATAGTTAAAGGGCAAATAATGGCAGGATGTTGAGCGTACCTAACTGGCATTGTGATGGACTCACCAAAGCAAAAAAAAGTAAGCGCAATTGCAATACCTTTTGTCCTGGTAGTTGTTTTGAGCGTGTAGGGTGTTTTTGCCAGCACCATTGAAAGTCAGTTTATGGACTCTTCAAGAATCCCCCGGCTTTAGACGTGGGGAGTGTCAATAAAATTTAATAAAGCCGGAGACAGCAGGTGCTAATAGCTTAAATATCCTGCCGAGGTTGTAATTTTAAGTGACTGAAGTTTGCTCAAAAAAAGTTTGAGAACTACAGCATTAAAAATACTACTGTGAAACCCCGGCAAAGATAGCTGGGGTTTGTTGTTTTTGGCGCGTCAGTAAACAGGGGACTGGTGACTGGTGACTGGTGACTGGTGACTGGTGACTGGTGACTGGGGAGATAAGAAGATGAGGACATGGGGAGATGGGGAAGAAATATTGACCTTCTGACTCCTGACTCCTGCCTTTTGCCAATGTTCACTAATTAAGATTTTGCCCTTGGAGGTGAGATAAGCATGGGTAGAACGTTAGAAAACAAGAAAGAAATAGTAGCTGACCTGAAAGGGACTTTAAACGAGTCAACTTTAGCACTCGTAATTGACTACCAAGGTCTAACAGTTGCCGAAATTACTGACTTAAGGCGGCGTTTACGTCCTAGTGGCGCTGTTTGTAAGGTGACTAAAAACACCTTTATGGGCATTGCCATTCAGGAAGATGAGCAATGGAAACCAATGTCAGAACTGCTCAAAGGTTCTTCAGCCTTTGTGTTAGTTAAAGATGATTTATCAGCAATTAAAGCCTACCAGGAATTCCAAAAAGCCACCAAGAAGACAGAACTTCGTGGCGGTGTCATGGAAGGGCGCTTGTTGAAAGAAGCGGATGTCAAGGCCTTAGGAGACTTGCCATCTAAGGAACAACTTATGGCGCAAATTGCTGGAGCTATCAACGCTTTGGCTACCAAGGTGGCTGTGGGTATCAACGAAGTTCCAAGTTCTTTGGCTCGTGCTATTCAAGCTGTCTCTGATAAAGACAAAGACGGCGCTGAAGCTGCTGCTGAATAACAATTTTTCATTAGTTAAATGCTGTTAGTTAAAACCAGTATCTAATAACTAATGACAACTGACAAAAAACAAATCAAAATTCTTTAGGAGTTCTATCAATGTCTACTGCAACCGATCAAATTTTAGAACAGTTAAAATCTTTGACTTTATTAGAAGCTGCGGAATTAGTTAAGCAAATTGAAGAAGCTTTTGGTGTAAGTGCTGCTGCTCCTGCTGGCGGCATGATGATGATGGCTGCTCCTGGTGCTGCTGCTCCTGCTGAAGCTGTTGAAGAGAAGACCGAATTTGATGCTATTCTCGAATCTGTACCCGCTGACAAGAAAATTGCAGTTCTCAAGATTGTCCGTGAAATCACTGGTTTGGGTCTAAAAGAAGCTAAAGACTTAGTGGAAGCTGCTCCTAAACCCGTCAAAGAAGGTGTTAATAAGGAAGCTGCTGAAGACATCAAGAAACGCATTGCTGAAGCTGGTGGTACTGTAACCATCAAGTAATTTGTAATTGTAAATTATTTAGGGTGAGCTATTCTTTTAGCTTGCCCTAACAACTGGTTAAAAATTATTCTATGTTTTGTCTGTCAAAATTATTAGGCTGTTATTAATGTTCTTGCTTGCGTATAGTTAGGGTTTGCTGAAAAAGTTATCTGTGAAGGACCAGTGACAGGTGACAGGTGCTACGCCACGGTGACAGTTTCAATAGTTGGATAGGAACGATTTTTTCTTTAAGTAGGAATTAAGTGCAAGGTTTTTCAGTTGCCACCTCATAAAAGCTTGCACTTTTTGAAAGCACTTCGGCTTACTTCGACTTACTTCGACTTACTTCGACACCGCCCTTCGACACCGCTCAGGACAGGCTCAGGACAGGCTCAGGACAGGCTCAGTACAAGTCGCTCAGTACAAGTCAAAATAGCTAAAACCCTTTACCTGTAAAGTTTTCGGATTTATATGGCTAACGCCACGCTACGCTATCAGCAAACCCTACATAACCAACCATCATCAAGTAACATCCTGTAAATTCTCAAATCCTGGACATCCTAATTCTGGCAAAAAATTGAGAGTATTTTAGAGGTAATTGTTAAATTGGTTTAACATTGTTTAGCCGTTGCAGGATCAACAAAATCATGTAAATCTGCTTCCCAAACACTAATATAAATTGAATCGCAATTTTGCCTGATTATTTGCCCTTTAACTCCACCTTTTTTGAAGGTAAAATTGTCTGTCTGACGTTGTTGAATTTGTTGTAGTCCTTGTTGAATTTCTGCGGTTGCTTTTCCTGCTAATAAACCATTTAAAGTTGTTTGCATGATTTGATGATCTACAGTTCCCGCAAAACCGACTTCTGTTTGTCTGAGTCTACCAGTGTCACGGTCAAATAAATAACCCAGGTCTATTTTATCGGGTACTACTTCATAGATAACTGCACGGGTATTAGGCCATAATCCCCTTAAATCTCTTCTGGGTTTGCCTAATGCGGCTTCTACCGTGCTTCTGGATGTACCTGTAGTAAATATTGGTACACTTGTCCTGATATTGGTGGCATTTAATTGGCCTGTTGACTTAGGTTTATTCTTTTCGGGCTTTTTCTGGGTATCTGAAAATACCTCTGATTTGGGCAATACTTCTGGTTGAGTAGGCGGTTGTTCTGGCTGTTTCCGAGAATCAGATAATACCTCTGCTGAGGGAACTGCTTCTGGCTGTGGTTGCTGTTGTTGTATTTCCGCTTGGGGTGTGGATGTGACTGGAGGAATGGAAGTATTTTCAATTACAGGCTTATCCGCTGGTGGTGGTGTTATTTCTGGAGAAGAATTGCTTTCTGGTATGGGATTAGAAATGATTTCAGGTTGAATAGGGGGAGTTGGTGTAATTACTGGTGTGGGTGAAACTTCCAAAACCGGGGAATTTGTAGGTAAAACAGAGGGAGTTTGTGCTTCTGTTGTTACTGTGGAGTTGGTGGACGCTGAAGTTGAAGGTTGTGGCTGACGGTTAGAAGCTGTTACTAAACCAATTACAATACCAATTGCTACACCACCAAAAATGATAGCGGGTTTCTGCCAGTTATTAGGATTGTTGACTTGTTTGATAACTGGAGTTTTTGCGGGTGAATATGTGGGTTGAGTTGGCTGGTTAAGGATTTTTGTGGCGCTGGTGGTGGGAGAATGGGAGGGTTTGTAATTCTTATAATTATTTTGACCAGATTTTAAAGCATAGAGCATTTTACTGGCTGTGGTATAGCGATCGCCAGGACGTGGTTCAATAGCTTGTGTAAGTATCTGTACCATTACTGGGGATATTCCCGCAGCATATTGTTGCCACAATATTTGCCCTGTTTGCGGGTGAGTTTCTAATTCTTGGGGGTGTTTACCTGTGAGTAAATAAATGGCAGTTAAGCCTAAACTATAAATATCAGTAGCATAAACTGGACGACCGATCGCTTGCTCACTGGGCATATAACCAGGAGTACCGATAACTATGGATTGTACAGGATTGCTTGAAGGATTGATCACGGTACGGATAGTTTCTTTCACTGCACCGAAATCAATTAACACTGGTTTATTATCCTGGGAGCGAAGGATGATATTATCTGGTTTTATATCTCGATGAATAATACCTTTGCTGTGGACATAATCTAAAACTGACAGCAAACTGACAAGAATTTCTCTAACAACTGTTTCATTTAACTTGCCTTTTGATTGGATAATATTGCTGAGGGTTTGTCCTTCAATCCATTCTTGCACTAAGTAAAATTTGCTATTTTCGGGAAAATAGGCGTAAAGTTTGGGAATTTGATCGCTGGTTTCCCCTAGATTTTCTAATATCGCGGCTTCTCTCTCAAATCTTTGTTGAATGAGTTGAGAAGTTCCAGGATCGTGGTTAATAGGTTTTAGTTCTTTAATGACGAAGCGACGACGGGAAGGAAGGTGGATGTCTTCTGCGAGGGAAGTTTCCCCAAACCCACCAGCACCGAGTACCTGGATAACTTGATAGCGGTTGTTTAACAGTTTTGTTGTCATGAAACGTTACACGCGAGATCCTTCCCAATGTATATCAGATACTTTGACGATGTAACTATAGGATGTTTCCTGAAGTCAGGAGTCAGGAGTCAGGAGTCAGGAGTCAGGAGGGGTTGATTTAATTTCTGGTTAATTTTATTAATACAGCACTTTCCTTTGTAATGAGGTACACTCTGGGCGGGCAAGATGCCCACCTCACAGGGTTAGGTTTTTAATATTATCTGTGAAGGCAGGACAAGGAAGGCAAGGAGGGAAAGTAGACAAGGAAGATTTTAGACAAGAAATGTACTTCGGCTTCGCTCAGTACAAGGTCTGTTGAGCGTCAGTTTTTGTTACCAATCGTACATCATTTGTACGGCTTTCCTCCCTTGTCCACTGTCCTTCCTTGTCCCCCAAGTCTTGCCCTCACAACAATGTAAAATACCTACCCTTGTGAGAAGATGCCCACCCCACAAGAGTTTCATGATTATGATTTGTACCTCATAAGAATGAAATCTGCTGCATAACCGATTTATCTGAAATAGCGTAAATTGTTCTGATCTTGATATTGATTAATAAATTCTGCGTTTTCAACTTCTATTTTTGACAACAAATCAACAGGAAATTCTTGGGGTGAATATTGGGGATTATACCACGATTGCTGATTAAAATATGCTTGTAACTCAGGAGTATTAAACCTGCGTCCGTGAACTGCAAATATTGTGTTTCTCATAATATCTAATTCATAACCACTTTTACCAGATAAATCTGCTGCTGTCACCCGTCTTTGCGAAAGCCAAAAATAATTATTATTGATATTTGTGTTATTTACTGGTGATGTATCAGATATGGAAACCTTAAAAATTTCCTTGAAATATACACGATCAGGTGATGTATTAGCGTCTTTACTCGCAAGCACACAATAAGCATCTGAATTAACTTGTCCATAGGTTTTTAGAAAGTTGATACAATTCGTGCGATCGCTAAACCAATTTGCGTATACTTGATATAAACGCTTTCCTGATAGATTTGGATAATCTGGTATCCAAAACATTCCAGCTTGAGAATAACCTCTAACTTGTAAAGTTCTAACTTGTTGAGTAGCAGTTGGTAAATCTTTAAAGGCAGAATCAGCTACAAAATAAAATGAATTATTGACTACAGATTCATCTGCTAATGGGGGATTAACTTGAGTCTGTGTTGCGTCAGTAGATTGAGGTGAAGTATTTTTAGATGATTCTGTTTTTTGTTCTTCCTGAGTTGGTGATGAAGATTCTACTGAATTTTTATTTGAGGAAGATAGAGTTGTATTTGTGTTATTGGCAGATTCAACAGGTGGAGAAGATTTATTAATCGCCAATCCAATAATAATAGAACCACCTATCAAACTACTAGCGATAATACTAGGTAGAATCATTCCTGTTTGTTTATTATTCTGATTAACTGGTTGATTTGTATTCCCTGGACTAACTGTAACTGTATTTTGCAGTGGAGGAGCAATTATTGTTTGAGTAACTGGTGATTGACTATTAATAACTGACTTTATTTGCAAAGCATCCAACATTTCCTGAGCAGAAGTAAATCTTTCTCTGGGATGATAAGCAATAGATTTATCAATGACTTTTGCTAAATGAGGATTTATATTACTAGCAAAATTTTGCCAAATTATTTTCCCTGTTTGCGGATCTGTTTCCAGGGTTTGAGGCGGTTTACCAGTTAATAAATAAATTGCTGTTAAACCTAAACTATATAAATCACTAGAATAAACTGGTCTTCCTGCTGCTTGTTCACTGGACATAAATCCCGGTGTACCAATAATAATAGAACTGGTAGGATTTCCTTGCGAATTTAACACCGTTCCCATTGATTCACGCACTGCACCAAAATCAATTAAGACTGGTTTATTATCACTTTTACGAATAATAATATTATCCGGTTTAATATCTCTGTGAACTATTTTTTGTGAATGAATATACTTCAAAACAGGCAATATATTAACTAATAATTCCTCAATAGCATTTTCAGTAAATAATCCCTGCTTTTGCATTTTCGCTGTTAAAGTATCTCCTTCTATCCACTCCTGAACTAAGTAAAATTCACCCCCTGTAGAAAAATAAGCATATAAAGCAGGAATTTGATCAGATGCACTACCAAGGGTTTCTAAAATAGCTGCTTCTCGTTGGAATCTTTCTTGTACTATTTGATAAATTTGTGGATTATTGTGAATTGGTTTTAATTGTTTTACCACACAAAGGCGCTGTGATGGCATATTGGTATCTTGAGCGAGAAAGGTTTCACCAAACCCACCAGATCCCAGGGTGCGAATGACTTGATAGCGGTTGTTTAGCAGCATTGTTTTTATTAATGATTAAGTACGATATCTCTAATACCCATATTTTCGTTTTTTATTTGCAGATTGACTAGCTCTTGATTCTAAGGTAAATACTGGTATTTCCTCTAATTCATCTTCAGTTAAATTATACTGTTCACAAACTAAACTGAGGCGATTTCCAGGAGTTTTCACAGCGTTAACAGAATGGGTTAAATCTCCTTGAAAGTAAACCAGGGTATTAGTTTGAGGTTTAACTTGTCCCACTTGGCGTTTAGTTGATTTTAACACCAATTCTCCCCCTTCCATGTTTTCTGGTACTCGCACATAAAGAACACTAACTAGGTTGGGTGGTTCAATTGTTTTACAATAAGAACGCAAAGAACGATCTATGTGTGGATCAACGCGAGAACCTTCTTTTAATAGTAAGGGATTGAGATAAAAAGCATTACAATTAGGTTGCAATGCTAAATCTAAATAAGGTTTAAAAAAGGGAAACTTTTCTATAACTTTGGGTAATCCCTGACGCTGAAAAACCACAGAAAATCCTTTGGTGTTGATAAAATCACGATTAAGATTGTTGATAGCAAAGTAAGGACTAGATTGAATTTCACCCCACAAGTCATTGAGGTAATTATTAGGTAAAACGTTGGTTTGTAGTTGATAGTATTTCATGTTTTTAGTTCATAATTTTATTTGATAAATTAACTACCCAGATACCCGAACTATAAATTATAACTTATAAATTATAAATTATGAGTAATTTACAAAATAAACAAAAAGTCGGGTATCTTATTTTTAAATTTACAAATTCTGCAAAATTCGCTCAATCATCCCGTTTGCTTGGGAAGCATAACCACCACCAAATAAATTAAAATGATTTAAAATGTGATATAAATTATAAAGGGTTTTCCGTTGTTCATAACCCTGATCTAAAGGTAATATTTCTTGATAACCTTGATAAAAAGCTGGTGGAAAACCACCAAATAATTCTGTCATGGCAATATCAACTTCGCGATCGCCAAAGTAAGTTGCTGGATCAAAAATTACCGGTTCACCATCAACTGTAAATCCGGCATTTCCTCCCCATAAATCACCGTGTACTAAAGCTGGTTCAACATGATGATTTGCTAATAATTCGGGAATAGCTGCTAATAATTTTTCTGCTAAAGGAAATCTTCCTCCCTTTCTTTTTGCTAGTTGAAATTGATAACCTAAACGATGTTCTGTATAAAATTCTCTCCAGTCAGATTTCCAAGTATTAATTTGGGGTGTAGAACCAATAGTATTATTCAGATCCCAACCGAAACCTTTTTTACTAATGGTTTTGTGCATTTCTGCTAGGTTTCGTCCCATTTGTTGCCAAGATTTGTTATTACCACCGTTCATTTCTAGCCATTCTAATACTATATAACTAGAATTATTTGTATTTCCCCAACATACAGGTTTAGGAACACGGATAGTTTTGGTTTTATACATTTGTTGTAAACCCAGCATTTCTGCTGCAAACATTTCTCCCTGAGTAGCTTTGTTGAGTTTCACGAAGTAGGTGATTTTATCATTACTAATGGCATAACCTTGATTAATACAACCACCGCTTACAGATGAATGTTGAGAGGTTTGAAATTTTTGTCCTGTTACTTGACTTATATGGTGATCTATTTCTTGCCAAATCATGGTTTTTTATTGGTTATAGGTTATAGGTTATTAGTTACGCAAAAGGCAACGAAAGTAGGGGTAATACCCTTCGGGAAGCAAGCTACATGAATTACCCCTACGCAAGAATAAGGTTTTTAGTCATATCTTGCGTAAGTCCTATAGGTATTGGTTATTAGTAAGAAGTAAAAGTTATAGAATAGTATATTACCAATTACCAATCACCAATTACCCATGACTAATTTGGTTTGATGACAACTACACCATAAGCTGAGGGTGAAAGATATTTTTGTGCAGCTTGCATTAAATGATTTTCGTCTTGGTTTTGGATATATTGGGGATAATTAAATGCTGGTTCTAACTCACCTATTAAAGATTGATAATAACCATATAAACCAGAGCGATCGCTTGGTGTTTCATTGCCAAATATAAACCTATTTGCTACTCGTCTTTGCACACGAGCAATTTCTGATTCTTTAACTAATTCTGTGTGTAGTTTTTCCAAATGTTCAATGATTGCTGTTTCTACTGCTGGTAAATTTTCTACATCACATTTAGCAGAAATAGTAAATACTCCTTGGAGTTTATAATTACTATTACTCACAGAAATTGAAGAAACTAAACCTCTTTCTTCCCGCAGATCATGGACTAATCTAGATGTCCTTCCATGTCCTAAAATTCCCGCTATCACATCTAAAGCATAAGTGTCATTTAAATCAATCAATCCAGGTACTCGCCATAATATTATTAACCGGGCTTGTTGCAGACTTTCATCAATAAATTCCCGACGCACAATTTCTGGAAATGCTGGTTCTGTAACACCTGTTAAATGTTGATTTTTTGATGTTAAGCTTTTTGATGTTAAGCTTTGTGATTTTTGACTGTTTTTTTCAAATCCCTCAGCGACAATTTCTATTAATTCTTCCACTGGTAAATTACCCACAGCAACCGCAGTTATGGAAGATGGTTGATACCAAGTTTGATGAAATTCTCGCATCTGTTGGGGTGTAACTTGGGATATTACTGCTTCTGGACCGAGTACCGGACGACGATAGGGTAAAACATCAAAAGCGGTTTCCATTGTGTGCCGATAAATGCGCCTTCTGGGATTATCTTCTGAACGTCTAATTTCTTCTAAAACTACTAATCTTTCTCTTTCAAAAGCTTCTTCAGGAATGCTAGGATTACACACTACATCTATTTGCAGTGGTGCTAATTCTGCAAAATCTTTAGGGGCGGTAGTGATATAAAAATGTGTATAATCTTGGCTGGTAGCCGCATTTGTTACTGCACCTCTTTCTTCAATGCGACGTTCAAACTCACCACTGGCTAATTGTTCTGTACCTTTAAATACAATGTGTTCTAAAAAGTGAGCCATGCCATTGATAGCATCTGACTCCACAGCAGAGCCAACTTTTACCCATACATTCAGGTTCACTGCTTCTACTGGCATTTGCTCGGCAATAATGGTTAAACCGTTAGGTAGAGGATGCACCTTGGGAGCGTGAAGACGAGGAGATTTTAACAGAGTTGATGTCATTGGTGGTGAGGGCTATGTTACTGCTTATATCTTACAATGCCTTTGATGGTGTTAGCAGTGGTCTGGGTTGTGGAAGTTGTGGGGGATGTTTTTATCTAAATAAATCTAATTGTCAAATTTAAGCAATTAATATAAATCATCAATGCGAGCAAATTTAGCATAACTTTGACTGCGTTTACTTATTTCTTTAATCATATCTATTGCTTCTGAAATCTCTAAATGGTGAGCAAGGTAAGGAATAATATAAAAAAGAGCAAAAGCACTATATTCTTTATCTAATTTACAATATTCTTTCAGTATATCTATTGCCTCTTGATTACCATCTGTAGCATATTTCAGGAATATTAATAATTTTTTCACCTGATCACTCCGATGTTCCCTTAAATCTTTTCTATTAAGTTCAAATATTTCTTCAACAACTTTTCCACGTCCATCTTTTCCATAAATACTAGCTAATTTAGTATTCGCATCCCAATAAAAATCAAGATGTTGATATATATCAGAATTTTCATCCGTAGGATCAATTAATAAGGGAGCATCATCACAATCTAAAGGAAATTTTTCTCCTTTATGTCGCTTATTATTGCAAACTTCACAAGAGTAGAGAAAATTATTCCAGTCAAAAGTTAAATTAACATATTGAGATTTAGGTTTGATTTAGGTTTAAAATGCTCAATATGTCCTGTTGAAATCTCAACTTTGCGTTCACAGAAACCACATTTACCAGCAAACATATCATACAGTGGTTGCTTAACGGGATTTATCCCACTTTTTTTGTCTTTACCTGGATTATATTTATTTTGGGCATTTTCTACTTTTTTCTGTGCTGCTTGAATGTCTTGGGGGTTTGGTTTAGGATTACTTTTGACTTGTTCAAGATTAGTAATTGCTGCTTGTAGTTCTTTTAACCATGTCTGAGATTTTTGTTTCAGAATATTTGGTTCATTTGTTTTTTGTACTGGAATCATTTAAGATTTTCCTCTAAAAACCTATTAATTTTATCGTCTAAACTACCGGATTCTGGTTTACCTCCTATTGGTTTAAATTCTTTCATAAATTGTCTTAATTCTTCGTATTCTTGTATTTCTTCTACCGTTAAATTATTTCTCTGGCCTGTAAGATAATCATAACGATCAATTTTATCTTGTACATCTGGAGAATGTGTTGAAACCAAACCAAAAGCAGGACTTCTTAAAATATAATCAAAATCATAAGCTGCTATGTTCTTAACTTCCTCTATTTGAACTTCTCCATTGATCATTTTTAGTTTTAGAGTCAGTGCATCATCTCCAGCACCAGCAGTAATAAAAGGACTATGAGTAGCCACAAAAAACTGTATATTAGGAAAAACAGTTCTAAGCTTTTTAGCAATCAACCTTTGCCAAACAGGATGTAAGTGAATATCTAATTCATCTATGAGTACAATACCTGATGCTTCTCTTGGATCTTTATCTTCAAGATGGGAAAATGTTTGCAGTAAACGCCAAATTAAATCTCCAGCTAAAGCAATAATACTACGAAACCCATCTGATAATTGAGTGATAGGAATTAGCTGATTTTCTAATGAAAAAATAATAATTCCATCATTGCTAACCTGATCTATTTTAATATTTCCAGGTAAAAGTTCTAGAATAGCATCTTCCCCTAATCTTCTCATTTCTTTAGATTGAGAATCATCAGGATTTTTAGCAATGCGATAATCTAAAAAAACCATCCATTCTTCAAAAGTGCTTAAACTATCATTTTCATTAAACTGCGTGTTGAAATTAGTTTCACGATTTTTTCTTTTAAGTTCTCCTAATCTTACTGGATATCTTTCAGTACGTGAAAGGCGACGAAATGGACCATAACCAGCAGCGAACCAACCCTGAGAATCTAAAGTAAAAGCATTTGTTCTTAACCATTCAATGGTTTCTGAGTTTTTAGCATTTAGTGTATTTGCTGGATAATTGTCTTTACCAATTCTAGTATTTTTATCACCTATAAAAAAGTAAGAATAATCATAGGAAAATTTATTCCTACCTCTATTTTGCATCATACCTTCATCATCATTATTTTTCTGTATATTTGCTGTTAACTGACCATATTGTGAATCATTTCTTACCCAACTTTGTGGTAACGACATCAATTTCTTTGCTGCATCTGGTCTAGCTAATAGCAAGGCTATTGCTTGCATTAGTGTACTTTTTCCTACTCCATTTTCACCTAATAAAGTAATCCATTTATATGGTTTATTTCTATTTTCAAAGGATATTGTTTGATATGAAAATCCTTTTATATTTTTGAGTTCAATACTTTTTAGCCACATTATAATGTACCTCTTTGAATCAAAATCAAGTCTAAATTAATTCCAATTTATGCTTGACAATAATTTTATCCTCACTCTCTCAAATAGTATATCCTATTTTTGTGGTTTCATTTATTTCAGGTGGGCAAGATGCCCACCCCACAATTATTAAACAGCTACATTATCAGCTTTTCGCCATTGTCGGAAAAACAGAAATGTTTTTTGGAGCTTCAGAAGAAGTTAAAAAATTCTCTACTAACAATTTTTGGAAAGTACCTACTGACACTTGCCAGTTAGTAATTATTTGCTGCAAATCTTGAAGTTTATCCGCTGGAGTATTTCCTAATAAGGAATAGTTGAAGTTACCAGAAAATAAAATTGCTGCCGCTACTTTATCAGGAAACTGTACATTTGCTTGGTTAATACTTAAATTTAGTATTCCCCGTTTCAAAGGATAACTTAACTGCAAGGCAGCATTCACTTTTGCACCTTCAAATTCTTGCCATGAACCAGGTGCTAAAAGTTTACCATTAATGTATTGATATGCTTCTGCATCAGAGTTAAAAACTACGAATCCTCTGGGGTTAATTTCTACTCTTTGATACTCAACTTGGGAGAGTTTTTCTACTAACTGATGAGTAATTTTGGGTATTTGAATTTCTGCCTGTTGTTTTGCACCTATGGACTCAACTACTGTAACATTATTGGGCTGGGCTACAATTCCTACACCACTTTTGTAAAAAATCTGCACGACAAAATTGTTAAAAACTGGCTCTCTCGCTAATTCCCAATCTGTGGGAACAATTCCAGTATATTTCAAAAAATCAGGGGTTATGACTGTGGGATTCAAATTTTTAGCAGTGATAGCGATCGCTAATTCTTGAATTTCAAAATTTTTACTCATGTTTAATTTTGTCTATTATTATCGCAGCAGAAATACTGTATCACAAAGTCATAGGTGATAGGTGATGGGTGACAGGTGACAGAAATATATTCCACATCACCAGACTGAATTGAAAATTATGTAAAATTATGAGTAGTAATATTAAGAATTGTAAAACAGGTATTCATGCCTAGTCTATCCCTGAACAAAAACCAAACCCGTGTGATCGTCGTCGGTGCGGGAATAGGTGGACTAACCACCGCAGCATTATTAGCACATAGAGGTTATAGCGTTTTAACCCTAGATCAAGCTTTAGTTCCCGGTGGTTGTGCTTCCACCTTTAAACGTCAGGGTTTTACTTTTGATGTCGGTGCAACTCAAGTTGCGGGGTTAGAACCTGGGGGTATACATCACCGCATTTTCTCAGAATTGAATATAGAATTACCTGAAGCAACTCCTTGTGATCCTGCTTGTGCGGTATTTTTACCAGGAGAAAATACACCTATTAATGTTTGGCGAGATCCGGAAAAATGGCAAGAAGAACGCCAAAAACAATTTCCTGGAAGTGAAGGTTTCTGGCAATTATTAGCGACTTTATTTAATGCAAGTTGGGAATTTCAAGGACGTGATCCGGTGTTACCACCCCGAAATTTCTGGGATATTTTACAGTTAACAAAAGCTGTTCGTCCGAGTACATTTATTACTGCACCTTTTACCTTATTTACTGTTGGGGATGCTTTAAGATTATATGGTTTAGGAAATGATAAAAGACTGCGGACATTTTTAGATTTACAACTAAAATTATATTCCCAAGTGAATGCCGAAGAAACCGCTTTACTTTATGCAGCTACAGCATTGAGTGTATCCCAATCGCCCCAAGGATTATATCATTTACAAGGAAGTATGCAAATATTGAGCGATCGCCTTGTAGAATCTTTAGAAAGAGACAATGGTAAATTATTAATGCGTCACACCGTAGAAAAAATAAATGTAGAAAATGGCAAAGCTAACGGTGTAGTAATTAGAAATCAAAAAACTGGCGAAGTTTGGACAGAAAAAGCAGATCATGTAATTGCTAACGTCACTGTACAAGACTTAGTAAGATTATTAGGAGAAAAAGCACCATCGGGATATAAACATAGAGTAGAAAAATTACCACCTGCTTCCGGTGCTTTTGTCGTTTATATCGGTGTTGATCAAAGTGCTATTCCTGATGATTGTCCGCCCCATCTCCAATTTATGTATGATATTAATGGACCAATTGGGGAAAATAACTCCTTATTTGTATCTGTCAGTCATGAAGGAGATGGACGCGCACCAACAGGAAAAGCGACAATTATTGCATCTTCTTTTGTTGATTTTACCCAATGGTGGAACACAGAAAACTATCAAGAATTAAAAGCAAAATTTACCCAAGATGCAATTTCCAAACTTGCTCAATATTTCTATTTAAAACCAGAAACCATCATTTATGTAGAAGCTGCCACACCTAAAACCTTTGCCCATTATACAGGTAGAGAAAAGGGAATTGTCGGGGGAATTGGGCAAAGAATACCAACATTTGGACCCTTTGGTTTTGCCAATCGTACACCTATTAATAATTTGTGGTTAGTGGGTGACTCAACCCATCCAGGAGAAGGTACAGCAGGGGTAAGTTATTCAGCATTGACAGTAGTTAGGCAAATTCAAGCGCAAGAAAAGCGTTAGAGGCTAAATGAAGATAACAAAATTAAAGTAAACAGAAAATTTTGTTATATTCAAATCTATCACCCGTGAGAAAAAGAAACTATGGTAACAACAGCAACACCCGCAGAAACCAGAGTTTTACTAGAAAACATCTCCTGGCAGACATTTAAAACCATGCTAGTAGAAATGGGTTCAGAACGCGCAAATAGAATTTCTTACCATCAGGGAAATATAGAAATTATGACTCCACAAAAACCTCATGAAAACGCAAATCGGTTAATTGAGGTTTTTGTCGGGGTATTGTGTGAAGAATTTGGTTTAGAAGTTGATCGCGTTGGTTCACTCACATTAACTAGAGATGATTTAGAATATGGTGCAGAACCAGACAGTGGTTAAGCTGTGATGCAGCTAAATTGTATAATCATAAATTTCTGAACTCTTGTGGCACAGGCATCTTGCCTGTATCATTTATACAAATTAAATGCACAACAGCTTATTATATCCAGAATGAATTATTAGTCAGAGGAAAAGAGAATATTGATTTAGCCTTTGATCCACCACCAGACTTAGTGCTAGAAGTGGAATATTCACGACCTAAAATAGATAAATTGAAGCTTTATGCTGCAATGGGAATTTCTGAATTTTGGCGTTACAACGGAACTTCATTAAGAATCTACATTCTGACAAATAGGCAATATTCAGAAAATCAAATCAGCCCCACTTTTGCACCTATCCAAATCACAGAAATTCCTCGATTTATTGCGGAAAGTAAAAAAATTGGACAAATGTCCGCAACTCGCGCTTTTCGTAATTGGGTGAAACTGGCACTAAATGATTGACACTATCCTGCCTAAAGGCGTTCGCACTGTCAACTTCACCAATCACCCATTACCCATTACCCATTACAAACCATTACCAGTTGATGATGGAGATGATTGTATTTCCGGTGATGGAGTAGGTAATGACTCCAGCGATGATGTAGGTAATGTTGTAGGTGATGTACGAGGAATGAGGAATTGTCTCCAAGTTCTAATTTGTAGTTGGGCATCTCTGTAAGCAGAACTACCACGAGGAATCAATCTAGCAGTTTCAATACTTCTAGGAATATCAAACTCGCTTTGAGAACGTGCCATTTGTAATATTTGCTGACCCCATTGATCAATAGCCACGTTAACATCCATGCGTAAAATGTTACGGTTGGAAACTCGATCAGCTATGCGGATGGCCTCAGCTAAAGCTTCTGGTGTGCCAGCAATAGCCACTTCTCTGGCTTTTTTCCAGTTTTCTCTCGCCCTAATTTGTTCTTGCCAAGTATCCACTGATGCTTGTGCTTCACTAGCCAGCGCCCTTCCTGATGAAGCGATTTTTTGTGCTTCCCTAATCGCAGTAGTTAAATCACCACTTTCAGCAATAATTCGTGCTTGATCTAAATAAGGTTGGTCTTGAATACGCTGAATTTTAGCCGTCCAACTGCGGATTTTTTTCCGTGCTTCTGGATATAATGCACGACCAGAGCGAATTTGACTAGCTTCTGCGATCGCAGTTTGCAAGGAAGTAATATCTTCTAACAAAGCTATTTGTTCAGCACGGTCTAAATAAGGTCTGTCTTCAATAGTTTCTACTTGGGACTGCCAGCGATTCATCTCCTGTCTAGCTTCTGAAGCGCGGGGGTTGCTATTGGGAATCATCTGAGCTTCAGAAATGGCTGCTGTTAAATCATTGATTGTACCTTGACTAGCTAGGGTTCGCGCTTTTTCTAAACGAGTCACATCTTCTATTTCTAGTTGCCAGCGGGCAATTAATTCTTGTGCTTTAATATACACTTCCCTAGAAGCATCAATTTGTTGAGCTTGGGAAATGGCGCTCTCTAAACCAGCAACCGTACCTATCCAAGCACTTCTTTGGGCTTCACCCAAAACAATAAAATCATCAATTTCTGATTGTAATTCAGCAATAGGCGGAATTTTTCTAGCAATTTCTAATGCTGTATCCGCATCTTGCCTATCCATGCGAGATTGTGCCAATTTCAGTATCTTGCGCCCAAATTCAGGAATTAATTCCTGAGCTTTTTGATATACGTAACTCTCCGACTTAATCGACTCTACCAGCTTGATAGCTGCTAGAATATCATCCACTGAGGCACGTTTTGCTAAACCTTCAGCTTTGTCAAGTTTATCACCATCTTCCCTTGCTGTGACAATGATGCGATTTAGTTCATCATACTTGGTAGTTGACCAATATTGATTGTTGATGCGGAGCAGTTTAGATGACAGCATAAAAGCTGACTGCCAGCGTCTTTCTCCCAGTTCTTTTAATGTTTCGTCATAGATTTCTTCTGCCTTAGACCAGGTAGACTGCCATTTAGTAATTTGCTCTTCTACAATATTACGAGCTTCTAAGTCTTCAGGAATTTGTCGAGCCGTGGCGATCGCTTCTTCTAAATTCCCGGATTGGAAACTTTCCTCAGCCAGCTTTAAAATATCCCTTGACCATTCCTCCAACAAACCATTAATCTGTCCCCTGAGTGGGTGATTTTCTGGTAAGTCTCTCACCAGTGCGATCGCTTGCAGTAAGTCGTTCACATTCTGCTTAGAAGCAGCCAGGGAAGCACAGTGTAAACGTACAGACGCACTAGCTAAAGGCCAAAATATTTTTGGGCAATTTGGCGCTGATGGAAGTTTTAGCAGCATCGACATTGATATAAACCCGATACCGCTAGGAATCAATGTTAATAAAATTGACCACATCACCCAGCTTTTCATCCAGCTTGGCAATTTTACCCATTTTTTATTAGTATCAAAAGATTCCTTTGAATAGTTTTCTATAGGTAATCCTTCTGAATTGTTATCTTGTTGCTGCGTCACTGATTTAAAGTTAGAACCAGTAGGAGGGACACCAGATGATTGAGTTGTCCCGACTTCTGGAGTTCGGGACAATCTTGTATTAGGATCTGGTTTTCTGGCTCTGGTTGGAGAACAACTGTCTGAAATATCCCGATCTGTCATCTCTCACACCAAAGTAATTGAATAGCAGTTCTGATGAAACTGATTATTCCATTTTTGCCATAGTAACTTTCTTTCTCATCATTAAAAAGCTATTTTTTTCATTTTTTATCTTCCTCCACAAATACCATTTATATGTTTGGGCTTTAGTAGTATTTCACACTTATTCTGAAACAGAAGTTTCCCTTTGTAAATCAACTATTAATTGTGCTAGATTATCACCATTTGCTTGATAAACATTGCCACAAAAATCACAAGTAGCTTCCGCACCATCGTCTTTGAGAATCATATCTTGCAGTTCTGCTGCTCCTAGCATTTTCAAAGCTCCCAACACCCGATCAAAAGAGCAACCACAGTGGAAGCGCAACATTTGACTTTCTGGAAAAATCTTCAGATCCATATCTCCCAGCAAATCATGAAAAATCTCTGTTAACGTCTTCCCAGCTTGCATCAACGGTGTAAACCCTGATAAAGCAGATACTCGTGATTCCAGGGTTGTGACTAAAGCTTCATCTCTAGCAGCTTTAGGCAAAACTTGGATTAATATCCCTCCTGCCGCAGTCACTCCTTCTGCTCCTACAAACACACCCACAACCAAAGCCGAAGGAGTTTGTTCTGAATTTACCAGGTAATGAGCCACATCATCACCAATTTCTCCCGAAACAAGTTCTACTGTACTAGAGTAAGGATATCCATAGCCGATATCTCGAACTACATAGAGATAACCACTACCTACAGCACCCCCCACATCTAACTTACCTTTAGCATTGGGAGGCAATTCTACAGATGGATTTCCTACATAGCCCCTGACTGTCCCATCTAACCCGGCATCTACCAATATACCACCCAAAGGACCATCACCCCTGACCCGGACATTGACCCTAGAGCCTGGACGCTTCATACTAGAAGCCATCAGTAAACCTGCTGACATTGTTCTTCCCAGTGCTGCTGTAGCTACATAGGAAAGCTTATGGCGTACTCGTGCCTCCTCTGTTAAGCGTGTGGTAATCACTCCCACCGCTCGAATACCCCCATCCGCTGCTGTAGCCCGTATTAATTTATCTGCCATGAAAACTTTTACAATTTTTAACAAGATGACTTTATATATTGTAAGTTTTTCAGGGAACAGGGAACAGGTGACAGGTGACAGGTGACAGTAAGAAGGCAAGAGGCAAAAGGCAAAAGGCAACAGTTTATTTTTTCTTCCCAATTACCAATTACCAATTACCAATTACCAATTACCAATCACCATGCTAGGTACTTTTCAACAAAGCCAACTGCGAATTGAAATTGAAGCATCCGCTGATGCTATTCACGATAGTTTATTAATTCCTGCACAACTGGAAAAATGGCTACCAGGTCAAAGTTTTTCTCCGGGAATGCCAGAAAAGTTAACTTCGGGTTTTGATTTTACTACTTCCACTGGACCTGTGAAAATTCATCATCATGTAGATGTAGCGAAAAATAATTGTTTGCGCTTGTTACTGAGTGGGGGTATTGATGGTTTTCATGAGTGGTACTGGGGGGAAGGTTGGGTCCAGTCTCGTTTGGAAGGTGTGTCAATTTTACCTTTGAATTTGGGTCAGACTGTATCTTTACTGAGTTTACGGGAGTTTTTGCGGGGTAAAAAGGGGTAAGAAAGTTTTTTATGTTCACGCAGAGGCGCAGAGTCGCAGAGAGTTAAAGGAGAAGTTTTTTGTGGGGTGAGTCAAACGCTATCTGACTCACTCCGTTAGCAATTACAATTTTGATTATCGGATATAATTAAAAGCGAATAATTTCTTTTTGATGAACTTATTCAAAATACATATCTATTCCATGCGATGCGATCGCTCTTGGTTTTTAGATAAGTTTCAGTTATTTAAAACTAAAAATAGTTTAGTATTTCATAACTTCCAAAATTTCCTCCTTTATATTTTCTTAATAATTAATTGAGAATTATTTTTATTTATCAACGGTATTGCAATACTTTTAGCGATCTGCTATGATTTAGGAGAATTTGTAATTTGCCTTATTGTACCTATTTTTAATACGGCGTTTACAGCAGGGAATTTCAAACCTTTACCCAGTAACTATTTCAGAACTCTCATAACTGAACATCTGAAAAAAATCTGAGCAAATTATCCAGTTTTCCTGACAAGAGCGTTGAGTATTTTTAATGTTGTTATTTGCTGGTTATAGTTTTGGGTATTGACAAATTAGATGTTTTGTGATGTGTAAGCTGTTTGAGGAAGAAGAGATAGGAAGTAAAGAACCTCACCGAAAAATCACGATACATTTTTATGCTCACGTCAAGACGCTAGTCCGTTAGGATATGTAGTAGGGGACTAAATTCTTCTGGTTATCTGAGTTAAACATCAAAATATCTTATGACTCACTTTAATATCATAGAGTTTAGTCAACTTTTCAGTATTTTTACGGTTAATTACTAATGGGTTGCGATTATTTATAATTTTACGTTAATATAGCGCGATAATGTTAAAAGCGATACTTGTTTTCCTCCTGATGCAAAATCCCTCTCAACCCTAATATTTACTAATTATTCACAGCTTCGTACTTATGATAGTAGATGCTGTTTATTCGTAACTTATTTTACTTGATTATCTAATTTATAGCCTTTGTTTCATTTCACTTTAATTTCATAAATCTGTGATTTTTATGAAGATGAGATGATTTTAGGTTGGGAAAATTACAAAGCAAATACTAGTGTTTTCTTTTACAAATAAGCAATACTGTACAACAGCGTATCTGCGTATATGCAAAATATTGTGCAATTAACATAAGGAATTGTGGCATGAAATTTTTAAACCTGATCCATCTTTCTGTAAAAGCTAGTAAATTTTTTCCGGTATTAGTGCTAGGTAGCATATCAGCACAATTATTTGCAAAGATTCCTGTACAAGCACAGGTCACAGCGTCCTCTCCTGTCTGTGGAACTAAAGCTCCTTCTGGTAAAGTAGTCACTGGTTATTTTTATAGTCAAAGCTGTAGACCATCTTGGTCATGGGATATCTCTTTTACTCCTAATGCTTCTGTAGTAAAAACGCCAGTATCAGGAATGACAATATGTGGCTCTCAGGCACCTGTAGGTTATAGAGTCACTAGAAGTACATATAGCAATCAATGTGATATTTGGTTTAACATATCTCGCAGGAATAATGCTGTTGTTATTACTAAGAATTAGTTAAAAGTAGGTTGGGTTGAGGAACGAAACCCAACAAACTAACAAATATTAATTGCTGTTGAGTTTTCCCACGGTAAACCCAACCTACAAATTATGATACATTCTTGTAGAGACGTTACATAAAACGCCTCTACTTTTACTATTTTTATACATAAAAAATAATGAAAAACCTTAAACTTCCACCAGGTTTTAAATTATTAACCATTTCCGCAGGTTTAACAATTATTACCTTTACAGGATGGTTAATTTTTGCTTTCTTCATCAAAACCAACACCCAAACCATACCCGTGAGAATGGTGACAGTCACTCAAGACACCGTAGAAGATAAAATTACCGGGGAAAGTTGCATATTAAAATTAGATAATCAAAGAAATATCAAATCTCCGATAACGGGAACAGTTGAACAAGTCTTAGTCAAACTGGGAGATAACGTTAAAAAAGGACAAACATTAATTCGTCTGCGAGATACAGAATCACAAATTAAATTACAAGAATTTGCGTCAGATTTAAAAGATAAACAATTACAACTCCAGGATAAACAATCATCTTTCAAAAAAGCCTACAATAAATTATTAGAAACTCAACAAGAATACAGAAATATTCAAAATACCTATATTAATGATATTAATCGCAAAAAAGATGAAAAAGTCCGCGAAATTCAAAAACGTCAATTAGAAGTAACTAAAAAACAACAATCATTAACTACTCAAGAAAATAATTTAAAGGAAGCAAAAGTTAAATTAGAAGAAAATAAACAACTTTTTGCTAAAGGATTCATTTCCGAAACAGAACTAAAAGAACAAGAAAAAAAAGTTGCCCAAACAGAAACTGATGTAATTAATGCAAAAGATGAATTATCTTTAAGTAACTTAGATTTAGAACAACAGAAGTTAGAATTACAAAGTTTTTGGCAAGATGTCAGAAATAACAAATCTGAACCACAACAAAAATTAAAAGAAGCTAAATCTAAAATTGAACAAGCGCAACAAGAACTCAACCAAGCAAAATTAGCAGTAGATCAAACATTAAGAGAAATAGATAAACTGAAAATACAACGTCAGAAAATCGTTGAAGAATTACGCAAGACAGTTATCACTTCTCCTATGGATGGTGTTATTCTCAATTTGCAAGCAAAAGTAGGTGATGTGATTGAAAGTAAAGGAGATATTTTATTAATTGGTGATCCTAGTCAACAAGTTGTAGAATTAAAATTATCTCCTTTAGACGCAACAAAGGTTAAACTTAGACAACAAGCAGAAGTTAGTATTGTTGGTTTTCAGTCTCAAAAATTAACCGGTAAGGTTCAACAAATATCTTTATTAGCTGGAGATAGCCAAAATAATAATCAAGGTACAGATAATGTTAAAGTTACAGCAATTGTGCGTTTAGATCAAATTAATAGAAATATTGTTCCGGGAACTCTGGTAACAGTTGCTTTGATTATCTCTCAACGAAATAACGTTGTAGTTATTCCTAGTGAGGTTATTCAACAAAATGATTCAGAAACCTTTGTTTGGATGCGAGACAAACAAGGTAAAGCTTTTAAAAGAATTATCAAAACTGGGTTACAAGGTTTAGAAAATATAGAAGTTAAATCCGGTTTAAAACCCGGTGATGAAGTTTTGATTCCTAGTTTAGAAACTCCCTTAAATGAGGGTGATCATGTCATGATCAAAATGTAGTGATATCTAATGAATTTAACATATTTACACCAATGAACATCAATGATTTATTATCCTTAACATTTAACTCTTTACGCAGTAACCCCTTACGCTCTTTCTTGAGCAGTTTAGGTGTGTTTATGGGGGTATTTGCTGTGAGTGGAACATTACAAGTAAGTGATATTGGGAGAATATATTTAAAAACACAATTACAAAAAATGGAATCTCCGCAAATTTCTATTGATTCACCTTATAATTCAATCACTTATCAACAAGAAAAATATCAAAACCAAGATTTGGAATGGTTAAAAACCAGGTTATCCGGTTGGAAATATATTGCTCCTGTGCAAAATGCTGGGAATGATGCTATTTTCTTCGGAAATCAAAAAATAAATGTAGAAAGTCAAGCAGTAACACCAGAATATTTACCTATTTCGGGAAGAAAATTAATTGCTGGTAGGTTTTTCACCAGTAATGATTTACAACAAAATCGCTCGGTGGTTGTCATTGATCAACTATTATCACAAAAATTATTTAAAGGTAAAAATCCTCTGGATAAAATGATTTATTTTCAAAATAAGTCTTATTATATTCAAGGTGTTATCCAAACCAGAAAAACCAATTCTTGGAGTGAAGAACAAGGTTTGATATTAATTCCTTTGTCTGTTTATCAATCTTTGAAATCAAGTCCTTTTTTTGAGAGAATTACCATTACTCCCAAAGATTCGGAAAATATAGAACAGTTGCAAAATCAAGCACTGAATCTTTTAAATAAAAGATTCCCTAATTTAGAGATTTACGCATTTAGCAATATTGAAGATGTGAAAAGTCTAGAAAAAGTTTTAAATGGTGTGACTATTATTTTGTTACTGATCGGTGGTATTGCTTTATTTGTTGGAGGTGTAGGAATTGCTAATATTACTATAGCATCAGTTGTAGAACGTACTTCGGAAATTGGTTTAAGACGCGCTATAGGTGCAACTCAAAAGCATATTTTAATTCAGTTTTTACTAGAAGCAACTTTTATTAGTATGACAGGGGGAATAATTGCGATCGCAACTGTACAAGGAATTACTATTGTTGCTGTAACTCTGTTAAATTTACCCTATCAATTTGTGTATCAAACTCCTTTAGTTTCTCTTGGTGCTGCTATTATGGTAGGTATCATTTCTAGCTTTTTACCCGCACTGCGAGCGAGTAAGTTAGATCCCGTTGAAGCTTTACGCTCCCAATAATATTTTAATATTTTTGGATTTCTTTATCTCCACCCAAGATCCATAATCTAGATCATGAACATGAAACATTTATTATTTAAAACATCATCTTTATCACTATTATTAATTTTCCTATTTCCCAGTTTAGGAAAATGTCAAAACTTACCTAATCAACCAATATTAATACAATCTAATCCTGATTTACAATTACTTTTAAATAATTCGAGTCAGGAGTTACCTTTAAAGCTTGCTGATGCTGTTTATTTAGCTTTACAAAATAATCGAGATTTAAAAATTGCCTATCTACAACGGATCTTAGATCAAAAACAATTAGCAGAAACAGCATCTCAATTTAATCCAACCTTTACCCCTCAGCTATCTTTAAATATGAATAATAACCAAAATGGTAGTAATAGCAATAATAATATAACTGCCGATTTAAGTGCTAGTTTAAATTGGAAAATTCCTACAGGTGGTAATCTTACTTTAACATGGCAAGGACAAAATCAATTATTACGTAATAACTCTTTAGATATTTCCTCGGAAAGTAATACTTTAAGTCAAAATCTTAATTTTAATTTCAGTCAACCTCTATTAAGGGGTTTTGGTACAGGGTTAAATACTCTGAGTATTCAAAGAGCAAGATTGACGGAAAATGCAAATGTCTTAAATTTGAAAAATACGATTTCTCAAACAATTACTAATACAATAGTTAGTTATAGAAGTTTGTTGTTAGCTCAGGAAAGATTGAAAATTGAACAATTATCTTTCGCTAATGCTAAAAAAGATTTAGCCAGATTACAAGCTTTGTTTGAATTTGGGAGAATTCCTAAAAATGATTTAGTTGAGCGTCAAGCTGATATTGCTCAACAAGAGGTAAATTTATTAAATACACAAACTAATTTAGAACAAGCAATTTCAGATTTAGTTAAAATTATAGATTTACCCATTAATAAAAAACTCGTTGCAGTAGAAAAACCCCAACCTCCTACCAGTTTAAATTTACCTACCTTTGCAGAAATGCTAGAATTAGCAAAAGCTAATAATAGTGGTTATCTCGCTGCTATTAATGCTGTGGAAAATGCAAAATTTGGAATCACCGAAGCAAAAAATCAACAACAATTAGATTTAAGATTAAACTTTGGTTATGGTTTTAATAGTGCTAGTAATACTCAAGATACAAATAATCTCAGTTCATCTTTAACATTAAGTCGTGAGTTTGGTAATCTCAGTCAAGATAATGCTGTTGCTAAAAGTGAGATTAATTTACAAAGTGCTAATTATACTTTAGCAAAAACTCAAGATAATCTTAATGAAGAATTGAAAACGAGAAATCGTAATGTTAATGATACTTTTACGCAAATTAACTTAGCACAGGAAGCGCGAAAATTAGCAGAAGCTAGAGTTATTAATGCTAAGGAAAGAATGCGGTTAGGTAGTAATATTTCTATGACGGATATTATTAATTTTGAAAAAAGTTTAGTGGATGCTCAAAATCAAGAATTAAATGCAATTATTAATCATCTTAATAGTATGACTCAATTAGAACAGTTTTTGGGAATTACTCTCAATCAATGGTTAAAAAATTAAAATATCAGGGTTTAGCATTACTAAACCCCTACTACATTCTTAATTATGAATTATGAATAACTACAAATTACTTCCCCGGTTTCACCACCAACACTGAACAATGCGCTTCTTCCATTACCTGAGTGCTAACAGAACCCTGAACAATTCTATTCATCCCCGTTAACCCGCGACTACCAATAACCACCAGATCAGCTTTGTAAATATTGGCCAGTCTAATAATTTCCTCCGCAGGTTCACCAGTTACTAATTCTAACTCGCTTTGAACTGGTAATTTTTCCTGGTAGGATTGCAACTGCTTTTCTATCTGGAAATAAGACAACTTTGGTGAGTCTGGATGAGGACGATCAGCGGGTAATTCTATTTCTGCCTCTGGTGCGGGAAATACATGACAAAGAACAACTTTGGTGTTTGCGGACAGCACCAAATCACCTAAAGTTTCAATTACTCGTTCCGCAATTTCCGAACCATCCAGAGCTACTAAAATAGTTTTTAACACCGCTTTTGTCTCCTCAAAAGTAGACCCCTTAAATTGTCACATTAAGAATTTTCTTGGTTTGAACACCAACAATTTTCTTAATTTGACACTCTGCGGTCTAAAGACACGCAGATTCTTTAAGACTTGCTCAAAAGGGATAGTCAATTATCCCCCTACGCGCTCAAAACAACTACCAGTACGACAGGTATTGCAATTGCGCTTACTTTTATGTTTTTTTGCTTTCCGAGTCCATCAAATTTTGGCGGTATTACACTCCATATTTGCCTTTGCTTGTTTACCCAGGCTGCGGTCAAATGCCGAGACGAGATAAATCAGGGGTTTCTCCTGATCAAAATACTTCTTCGTGTAGATGGTTGTTCCTACTCGCAGTCCAATCGTATCATATTCGCGGCGAATAAATTCGCCGTTGGCACTTCCTCCACTGTAAGACAGCCAAGTGGCTTCCGTGCCTTTGAGCGATTTTCTTGTGAACTTTAGTTTGCTAAAATTACAAACTTTCTATTTTTAATTATGGAGTAGCTGCCGTCAACCGCACTCAGTAAAAAAATAAGCGTTCTCAATTACTCTTCTTCCTGTACTCGCCTTCGTACTGAATCAGCATGGGAAGGCAAACCTTCCGCTTTCGCTAAAGTCTCAATTGCACCGGCGACTTTCTCCAGTGCGGTTGGTGAGTATTGGATAATACTAGAGTGTTTAAGAAAAGTTTCTACACCCAAGGCAGAAGCATAACGAGCAGCACCGGAAGTAGGTAAGGTATGGTTTGGACCTGCTAAATAGTCACCTACAGCTTCTGGTGTGGAATTACCCAGGAAAATAGCCCCGGCATGACGAATGTGAGAAATTAAAGTCCAAGGATCTTCAACTTCCAATTCTAGATGTTCAGGTGCAAATTCATTGGAAAATTCTGCCGCTGCTTCTAAAGATTCGACAACAACAATTAACCCATAGTGAGCGATCGCTTTTTCTGTATCTATCCGTCTGGGATGATCTACCAGTTGTCTATCTACTGCTGCCTGGACTTTTTTCGCTAAACCCGCATCTGTGGTTAACAAAATCGCCGCCGCCATTGGATCATGTTCTGCCTGAGCTAACATATCCGCAGCAACATGGGCAGGATTAGCCGTTTCATCGGCAATAATTAGCACTTCGCTCGGTCCTGCTAAGGAATCAATGCCCACAGTGCCGTAAACTAGTTTTTTGGCCAAGGTGACATAAATGTTACCTGGTCCGCTAATGACATTCACTTTAGGAATTGTTTCCGTACCGTAGGCTAAAGCAGCGATCGCTTGAGCGCCACCAATCCGATAAATTTCTTCTACTCCAGCTTCTTGGGCAGCCACCAAGACTGCTGGATTGATTGCTTTACCTGCTCCTGGTGGTGTTACCATCACTATACGCGGTACACCTGCTACTTTAGCTGGTATCGCATTCATTAGCACTGTACTGGGGTAAGAAGCTCTACCTCCAGGGACGTATAAACCTGCCCGATCTACAGGAGTATAGCGTTTACCCAGTACCACTTCATCATCGCCAAAGTGTACCCAGCTTTTTGGTACTCGCTGACGGTGAAACGCTTCAATTTGGCGACAAGCCCGCTGAATAGCTGCCAACAAATCCTTTGATACCTGTTGGTAAGCTGCATCCAGTTCTGAACCTGTCACCCTCAGTTCTTCTGGTTGCAAGGTTTGATGGTCAAATTCGGCAGTGTAGTGCAGTACAGCTTTGTCGCCTTGGCGCTTGACTGCTTGCAACACTTCACGTACCGTTGCTTCTTTGTGAAGCACCTGTTCATCGTGAGTACGATCGCAGATACGTTGTAGTTCGGATATAACGTCTGCCTGCTGAGTAATAATTCGCAGCATGGAGTAGTAAGGACAATGCCAAAATTAGAATTTTCCTGTTTGATCATTAGTCTGGCTTTTTACCCTGAGGATATCAAGCTTTTCCTAACTCTCTTCTCTAGCTTAACCTGCATTCTTTTGATACTCCCAGGATGGCTACAGATATTTTACTTGCATAATAAGAATTTAATGATTTTATACTCACTAAAAAGCAGGTTAGATGCTGGGAGTAGTTGCGTTGGCAATTTAATTTATTTATAGGTAACTTATTCTAACCTATTTCCCCGTCATGAATATACATCCAGGCCTATTATTTTCCTACTCGGAGGCAGGAGGCAGGAGGCAGGAGGCAGGAGTCCGTTTTTATCAGGTTGATTTATACCCGCTACCAAAACTTTTGCCCTTCAAAAGCGTTAGCATAGCGGGACGAAGTGCGGTTTGAGATCCGATTGTTTCGATAAATGAGACGGCAGCGTAAGTGGCCAGTTATGGTTTTAAAGGTTAGAAAATGGGAATTACCAGAAGCTAAACAGATATAGATACAAAAATCCCATATATTTCACTGGAAATTGATTGTTTATCCTGACTCCTGACTCCTGACTCCTGAACTTCTGCCTCCTGCCTCCTGCCTTCTGCCCCCTGCCTCCTGCCCTAACATCCCACCGGAAAATTTTTCTGTGAAATTATAACATTGGCAAATTTTGTGCTATATTAGTAAGTCTAGTAGTGTGTGTACATATTAATTAATAGTTTTTTTGGAACTGACTGTGGCGAATACAAAATCAGCACTTAAACGCGCCCAAATCGCAGAACGCAACCGACTGCGTAACAAAGCATATAAATCAGCAGTAAAGACGCTGATGAAGAAATATTTGGCTGCGGTGGAAGCCTATGCAGCTAATCCTACTCCTGAATCAAAACAGGTAGTAGATACTCGGATGTCAGAGGCTTACAGCAAAATTGACAAAGCTGTCAAGCGTGGTGTGCTGCATCCTAACAACGGAGCTAGAAAAAAATCAAGGTTAGCACAAAAACTCAAACCACTGACACAAACAGCATAGAAGTCATTAGTCATCAGTCATTAGTCATTAGTCATGAACTAAGAGATTAATGACTTAACCAAACCCCATCAATGGTTTCTGACTCCATCATGCAATTAATAGACACCCACGTACATCTGAACTTTGACCTTTTTCAACCAGATTTAGCAGCAGTGCGATCGCGTTGGCAACAAGCCGGAGTAGTGCGTTTAGTCCATTCCTGTGTTCACCCAGAAGAGTTTGCCAGCATTCAAGCATTGGCACAGGAATTTCCTGAAATCAGCTTTGCAGTGGGTTTACATCCTTTAGATGCACATAAATGGCAGGATCAGACAGCAGAGAAAATCAAAACTCTAGCCAGTGCTGATCCTCAAGTAGTAGCGATTGGGGAAATGGGGCTGGATTTTTACAAGGCCAATAACCAGGAACAACAGTACAAGGTATTTGAGGCACAATTAGCGATCGCCGCAGAACTGAACTTACCAGTGATCATCCATTGTCGGGATGCCGCACCACAGGTCAGAGAAATACTGCAAAAATGGCGGGAAACACAAGGGGAAAAAGTACGGGGAGTAATGCACTGTTGGGGAGGAACACCAGAAGAAACTCAATGGTTTCTGTATTTGGGCTTTTACATCAGTTTCAGTGGCACTGTCACCTTTAAAAGCGCGAAAACAATCCAAGCATCAGCGGCCATGGTGAGTAGCGATCGCTTGCTCATAGAAACAGATTGTCCATTTCTAGCACCCACACCCAAAAGAGGCGAAAAACGCAACGAACCAGCTTATGTAGGTTATGTAGCTGAACAAATAGCCAAAATTAGGGGAGAAACAGTAGAGGCGATCGCCCATCAAACCACTGCAAATGCTTGTAGGTTATTCGGACTGTCAATAACATAAAATTAGCTATCAGTCAGTCGCCAAAATTCAGAAAAACTGAAAACTGATAAAAAACCAAAATTCAGACTTTCGGAGGACAAAACTGTGCTAATATTATTCCCTCAAAAACATTTTACTTGCGTCATAATGATAAAGGAAGGGAATTTTTAACTAGCTGCTGAAAATTACTGTTAAATGCTAGGTATAAAATATATCTAGTCAATTACATGGTGGTGAATGTTGATCAACACAAAATTCAAGGACATCTAAAAATATCTCTACAAGCAGATGCTCTCAATAAATAACAAACCCTGGAAGCCTAGTTTGATATGGAATTGTACACAGCAGCGGATTTTTGTGTATTGAAATATAGAAAATTATTAAATTTTTGACTTAAAAGCCTTGTGACAAAAAAACAGCAAAAGAAATCCATCCTGATTCCCAGCCAACACTCGCGGATTCTTCATTGTTTTTGGGTTCTTACTGTGAGTATAGATGAGGTCCCTAAAAGATACAACAGTATGGATGCGGAATTAATGAACAGGCTGTGTGAAAGAACTGGAGAGAGAAAAACCAAGAAAAATCAGCAAGATATAGACCATCTAATCTTGTTTCAAGATTTAGCACACAGACTTTTTCCATCCTTACTGATACTCAGAGGCGCTTAACCACTTGTCAAAAACACCAATTACAGATTTAATGACTGCAAAACAGTAAAGAGTTGGCAGCGTCAGGAGAAGTTACTCAACAACTTGCTCCCCACAAAGTGAGAGTCGGAACACCACAGCAGGGTTTCCCTGCTCGATCCAAGCGAAAGTTTAACCAGGTTGACAAAGGTAGAGGCATGACAAACGAAACATACATGGAACCAGCCTTTCTGTTGCCAGACTTGATTGAAATCCAGCGTTCAAGCTTTCGCTGGTTTTTAGAAGAAGGGCTAATAGAAGAGTTGAACTCATTTAGTCCGATTACAGACTACACAGGAAAACTAGAACTGCACTTTATCGGACAGAACTATAAACTCAAAGAGCCTAAGTATAGCGTTGAAGAATCCAAACGTCGGGACAGCACCTATGCAGTACAAATGTATGTCCCTACCAGACTGTTAAACAAAGAAACAGGTGATATTAAAGAACAAGAAGTATTTATAGGTGATTTGCCCTTAATGACAGATCGGGGAACGTTTATTATTAACGGAGCCGAACGGGTTATAGTCAACCAAATCGTGCGATCGCCAGGAGTTTATTACAAATCAGAAATTGACAAAAACGGGAGAAGAACCTATTCTGCCAGTTTAATCCCCAACCGGGGGGCATGGCTAAAATTTGAAACAGACCGTAACGATTTAGTGTGGGTACGCATCGACAAAACCCGCAAACTATCAGCACAGGTACTGCTCAAAGCATTAGGATTATCAGACAACGAAATCTTTGATGCCCTACGCCACCCAGAATACTTCCAAAAAACCATAGAAAAAGAAGGGCAGTTTTCCGAAGAAGAAGCCCTGATGGAGTTATACCGCAAACTACGTCCCGGTGAACCACCCACAGTCTTAGGAGGACAACAACTCTTAGACTCCCGCTTCTTCGACCCCAAACGTTACGACTTAGGCAGAGTTGGTAGATACAAACTCAACAAAAAACTTCGCCTTTCCGTACCCGACACCATGCGCGTCCTCACTCCTGGGGATATCCTAGCCGCAGTCGATTACCTGATCAACCTAGAATACGACATTGGTAGTATTGACGACATTGATCACCTTGGAAATCGCCGAGTTAGAAGCGTAGGTGAACTCTTGCAAAACCAAGTCAGAGTAGGATTGAACCGTTTAGAGCGCATCATTCGGGAACGGATGACCGTATCAGATGCTGAAGTTTTAACACCAGCATCCCTAGTTAACCCCAAACCCTTAGTAGCAGCAATCAAAGAATTCTTTGGTTCTAGCCAACTGAGTCAGTTCATGGATCAAACCAACCCCCTAGCGGAACTGACCCATAAACGCCGACTCAGTGCTTTAGGTCCTGGTGGTTTAACCAGAGAAAGAGCCGGCTTTGCTGTACGGGATATTCACCCTAGCCACTATGGACGTATCTGCCCCATCGAAACCCCAGAAGGACCAAACGCAGGGTTAATTGGTTCATTGGCTACCCATGCCCGTGTTAACCAATATGGATTCTTAGAAACACCATTTAGACCAGTAGAAAACGGACGAGTGTGCTATGAAAAAGCCGCCGTCTACATGACAGCAGACGAAGAAGACGATCTACGGGTAGCACCAGGAGACATTCCCGTTGATGAAAATGGCCACATCATTGGACCCCAAGTACCGGTACGCTATCGCCAAGAATTTTCCACCACCACACCAGAACAAGTAGACTACGTAGCAGTTTCCCCAGTGCAGATTGTTTCCGTAGCAACCAGCATGATTCCTTTCTTGGAACACGACGACGCGAACCGGGCATTGATGGGTTCTAATATGCAACGGCAAGCAGTACCTTTACTGAAACCAGAGCGTCCTTTGGTGGGAACAGGTTTAGAAGCTCAAGCTGCTAGAGACTCTGGAATGGTAATTGTTTCTCGCACCGATGGCGATGTAGTGTATGCAGATGCTAACGAAATTCGCGTCAGAGTCCGAGAGAGAACAGGTGACAGGTTACAGGTGACAGGTGACAGCGAAGAAACTTCCTCTTTCCCAGTTTCTAAACCCCAGGAAATTAAATATGTCCTGTCTAAATATCAACGTTCTAACCAAGATACCTGTTTAAACCAAAAACCCCTGGTTCGCATTGGCGAGAAAGTGGTAGCCGGACAGGTGTTGGCAGATGGTTCTTCTACAGAAGGGGGAGAACTAGCACTAGGACAAAACATTGTTGTTGCTTATATGCCTTGGGAGGGCTATAACTACGAAGACGCAATTTTGATTTCTGAACGGTTGGTACAGGATGATGTTTACACCTCTATTCACATTGAAAAATATGAAATTGAGGCCAGACAAACTAAACTTGGACCAGAGGAAATTACCAGAGAAATTCCCAACGTGGGGGAAGATGCTCTCAGGCAATTAGATGAACAGGGAATTATTAGAATTGGCGCTTGGGTAGAATCTGGTGACATTCTAGTGGGAAAAGTGACTCCTAAAGGTGAATCAGACCAACCACCAGAAGAAAAACTGCTACGGGCGATATTTGGAGAAAAAGCCCGTGATGTACGCGATAACTCCCTGAGAGTTCCCAATGGAGAAAAAGGGCGGGTGGTAGATGTGCGTTTATTCACCAGAGAACAAGGTGATGAGTTGCCACCAGGGGCAAATATGGTAGTGCGGGTGTATGTAGCACAAAAACGCAAAATCCAAGTTGGCGACAAAATGGCAGGAAGACATGGGAATAAGGGGATTATTTCCCGCATCCTGCCAGCAGAAGATATGCCTTACTTGCCCGATGGTTCACCGGTGGATATTGTGCTGAACCCTTTGGGTGTACCTAGCCGGATGAATGTGGGGCAGGTGTTTGAATGTTTGTTAGGTTGGGCTGGTCAAAACTTGGGAGTGCGGTTTAAGATTACTCCTTTTGATGAAATGTATGGGGAAGAGTCTTCCCGCCGCATTGTGCATGGCAAGTTGCAAGAAGCCAGGGATGAAACAGGGAAAACTTGGGTATATAACCCTAATGACTCTGGGAAAATTATGGTTTATGACGGACGCACTGGCGAACCTTTTGACCGTCCGGTAACGGTGGGTGTAGCTTATATGCTCAAGTTAGTGCATTTGGTGGATGATAAAATTCACGCCCGGTCTACTGGTCCTTATTCTCTCGTTACTCAACAGCCTTTGGGTGGAAAAGCTCAACAAGGTGGGCAAAGATTTGGAGAAATGGAAGTGTGGGCTTTAGAGGCTTTTGGCGCTGCTTATACTTTGCAGGAATTGTTAACAGTGAAATCTGATGATATGCAAGGTAGAAATGAGGCACTTAACGCCATTGTTAAGGGTAAAGCTATTCCCCGTCCAGGTACTCCTGAATCTTTCAAAGTGTTAATGCGAGAATTGCAATCTTTGGGTTTGGATATTGCTGTGCATAAGGTAGAAACCCAAGCAGATGGTAGTTCTTTGGATGTGGAAGTTGATTTAATGGCGGATCAAGGTTCTCGCCGTACTCCTCCCCGTCCTACCTATGAGTCACTTTCCCGTGAGTCTTTGGAAGAGGAAGAATAACAATTGTTGGCGATGAATTGGATAATTAACAATTGAAATTTATCGGTTGTTAATTATCAATTATCAATTATCAATTATCAATTAATTATGAGATCGATTCAATCTAATCAATTTGACTACGTAAAAATCGGTATAGCTTCACCAGAACGTATCCGTATTTGGGGTGAACGCACCTTACCTAATGGTCAAGTAGTGGGTGAGGTAACAAAACCAGAAACCATTAATTACCGGACTCTGAAACCGGAAATGGATGGTTTGTTTTGTGAACGAATTTTTGGACCGGCTAAGGACTGGGAATGTCATTGTGGTAAATATAAACGAGTGCGTCACAGAGGAATTGTTTGTGAACGCTGTGGTGTGGAGGTAACAGAGTCACGGGTGCGACGGCACAGAATGGGTTTTATTAAACTAGCCGCTCCTGTTGCCCATGTGTGGTATCTCAAAGGCATTCCTAGTTATATCGCCATTTTGCTGGATATGCCCCTGCGGGATGTAGAGCAAATTGTTTATTTCAATTCTTATGTGGTGTTAGCTCCTGGTAATGCAGATACTCTCACCTATAAACAATTGTTGACTGAAGATCAATGGCTGGAAATTGAAGATGCAATTTATAGCGAAGATTCCCAACTGGTGGGGGTAGAGGTAGGTATTGGGGCTGAGGCACTGCTGCGATTGTTGGCTGATATTAATTTGGAACAGGAAGCGGAAAATCTGCGGGAAGAAATTAATAACGCTAAGGGGCAAAAACGGGCGAAGTTAATTAAACGATTGCGGGTAATTGATAATTTTATTGCTACTGGTTCTAAGCCGGAGTGGATGGTAATGTCAGCTATTCCGGTGATTCCGCCGGATTTGCGCCCAATGGTGCAGTTGGATGGGGGAAGATTTGCTACTAGTGATTTAAATGATTTATATCGGCGGGTGATTAATCGGAATAATCGCTTGGCGAGGTTACAGGAAATTCTGGCACCGGAGATTATTGTCCGTAATGAAAAACGGATGTTGCAAGAAGCAGTAGACGCATTAATTGATAATGGTCGCCGGGGGCGGACAGTAGTAGGAGCAAATAACCGTCCTCTCAAATCTTTATCAGACATTATCGAAGGTAAGCAAGGACGTTTCCGGCAGAATTTGTTAGGTAAACGGGTGGACTATTCTGGACGTTCTGTGATTGTAGTAGGTCCAAAGTTGCAGATTCACCAGTGTGGACTACCCAGGGAAATGGCTATTGAACTGTTCCAGCCCTTTGTGATTAATCGGTTGATTCGTTCAGGGATGGTCAACAATATCAAAGCGGCGAAAAAGCTGATTTCTCGCAATGACCCCAGTGTGTGGGATGTGTTGGAAGAAGTGATTGAAGGGCATCCGGTGATGTTAAACCGAGCGCCTACGTTGCACAGATTAGGGATTCAAGCTTTTGAACCAATTTTAGTAGAAGGTAGAGCTATTCAACTCCATCCCTTAGTATGTCCAGCATTTAACGCCGACTTTGATGGCGACCAAATGGCAGTTCACGTGCCTTTGTCCTTGGAAAGTCAAGCAGAAGCCCGGTTATTAATGTTGGCATCCAATAACATTCTTTCCCCAGCAACCGGTAAACCTATTGTCACCCCTAGCCAAGATATGGTGTTAGGAGCATATTACCTGACAGCAGAAAATCCCAACGCTACTAAAGGTAAAAACAGCTTCTTTGCTTCCTTAGATGATGTGATTATGGCTTATCAGCAGGATCAAGTAGACCTACATTCCTATATTTACGTGCGGTTTGATGGAGAGATGGAAACCGGACAGCCGGATAATGAACCGCAGGAAGTTGTAGAAAATGAAGATGGCAGCCGGACTTTGTTGTATAAGTTCCGTCGTGTACGTGAGGATGCCCAAGGAAATTTAATTTCTCAATATATTTACACTACTCCTGGAAGAGTAATTTATAACAAAGCGATTCAGGAAGCATTAGCAAGTTAATCAATTAACAATTGACAATTCCCCATTGTCAATTGTCAATTATCAACTGTCAATTATCAACTGTCAATTATCAATTATTAAGATGACTGAAAAAATGATTTTTCGTAACCTTGTTGTTAATAAAGGTCAACTGAGAAACTTAATCGCATGGTCATTTACCCATTACGGGACGGCTCGGACTGCAGTAATGGCAGATAAACTTAAAGACTTAGGCTTTCGTTATGCCACCAAAGCCGGAGTTTCCATCAGTGTTGATGATTTAATGGTTCCCCCCTCTAAAAAATCCCTCCTAGAAGCAGCAGAAGCAGAAATTCTCAGCACCGAAGAAAGATTTAAACGAGGAGAAATCACAGAAGTTGAACGTTTCCAAAAAGTAATTGATACCTGGAACGGAACCTCCGAAAGTCTCAAAGATGAAGTAGTGACATACTTCAAAAAAACCAACCCCCTCAACTCCGTATATATGATGGCATTCTCAGGAGCCAGAGGAAACATCTCTCAAGTACGGCAATTAGTAGGAATGCGGGGACTAATGGCTGACCCCCAAGGGGAAATTATTGACTTACCCATTAAAACCAACTTCCGAGAAGGATTAACCGTTACAGAATATATTATTTCTAGTTATGGAGCCAGAAAGGGATTAGTTGATACAGCATTAAGAACCGCCGACTCCGGATATCTCACCCGGCGATTAGTCGACGTTTCCCAAGACGTGATTATTAGAGAATTTGACTGTGGCACCACCAGAGGTATTCCTCTACGGGATATGACAGATGGGGCTAAAGTATTAATTCCCATTGGGACAAGATTAATGGGGCGAGTAGTAGCTCAAGACGTAATTCATCCCACCACAGGAGAAATGCTGGCACCACGAAATACTCCGATTTCTGACGACTTAGCAGCAGAAATTCAAGAGGCAGGAGTCAAAGAAGTTATAGTGCGATCGCCCCTCACCTGTGAAGCAGCCCGTTCAGTATGTCAACACTGTTATGGTTGGAGTTTAGCACACGCCAAAATGGTAGACTTAGGAGAAGCAGTAGGAATCATCGCCGCCCAAAGTATTGGCGAACCAGGTACGCAATTAACCATGCGGACATTCCACACCGGAGGAGTATTTACCGGAGAAGTTGCCCAACAAGTGCGAGCAAAAGTTGAAGGTACAGTAAAATTTTCTCGTAAATTAAAAACCCGTCCCTATCGTACCCGTCACGGAGAAGATGCCCTATATGCAGAAACCAACGGCACCATGGTTTTAGAAACCAAGGGAGATAGAGAAAATCAAGAAATTTCCATTACCCAAGGTTCAACCTTATATATTAACCCGGGACAACAAGTAAAAATTGCCCAATTAATAGCAGAAGTAGCATTAGGCGGTAAAACCACCAGAGCAAACACAGAAAAAGCCGTTAAAGACGTAGCAACCGACCTAGCCGGAGAAGTACAATTTGCCGACGTAGTAGCAGAACAAAAAACCGACCGACAAGGTAACACTACCACCACAGCAGCCAGAGGAGGATTAATTTGGATTTTATCTGGAGAAGTGTATAACCTACCACCAGGAGCAGAATTAGTAGTAAAAAATGGAGATGCGATCGCCTCCAATGGAGTTTTAGCAGAAACCAAATTAACCACCGTACATGGTGGAGTAGTGCGACTGCCAGAAGCTATCCCCGGAAAAGCCACCAGAGAAATTGAAATCATCACCGCTTCCGTAATATTAGATCAAGCAACAGTAACAGTTCACAGTTCCCAAGGGAAAAATAATTACCTAATTCATACAGGACTAGGGACTGGGGACTGGGGACTAGGGACTGGGGAAGAGGGAGAGCCCTTCGACACCGCTCAGGACAAGGATCAAAGTTTTTCCCAATCACCAATCACCAAATCTCAAACCTTTAACCTCCGTGCTACCCCCGGAACAAAAGTCCAAAATGGTCAAGTAGTAGCAGAATTAATTGACGACCGTTATCGCACCACCACAGGCGGCTTCTTAAAATTTGCCGGCATCGAAGTTCAGAAAAAAGGTAAAGCCAAATTAGGCTATGAAGTAGTAACAGGAGGAACCCTATTATGGATACCAGAAGAAAGCCATGAAGTAAACAAAGATATTTCCTTATTGTTAGTAGAAGATGGGCAATTTGTAGAAGCTGGCACAGAAGTAGTCAAAGACATTTTCTGTCAAACCAGCGGCGTGATAGAAGTTACCCAGAAAAACGACATTTTGCGGGAAATAGTCATCAAACCTGGTGAACTGTTAATGGTCGATGATCCAGAAACAGTAATTGGTATAGATAACACCTTTATCCAGCCCGGTGAAGAATTTATGGGAACAGTAGCCACAGAACTGCGATATATTCAGTATGTGGAATCCCCCGAAGGACCAGCCCTACTAAGTCGTCCAGTAATAGAATTTGACGTACCAGCCCACCCTGACGTACCCTCCACAACCTCCATCAGTCAACAAACAGGCAGATCCATTCAACTACGGGCATTACAGCGTTTACCCTACAAAGATGGAGAACGAGTAAAATCCGTCGAAGGAGTCGAACTACTGCGGACCCAATTAGTATTAGAAATTGAACAAGAAGGAGAACAAGACCATACTTCACCCCTAGCAGCAGACATTGAACTAGTAGCAGATAGTGAAAACGCCGACATTCAAAGATTGCAACTAGTAATTTTAGAATCCTTAGTAATTCGCCGAGATATTGCCGCAGATGCCACCCAAGGCAGTACCCATACTACCCTAGAAGTAGAAGATGGCATCACCATAGCACCAGGAGCAGTAGTAGCAAGAACACAGATATTGTGTAAAGAAGGAGGAACAGTACGCGGTGTCAAGAGAGATACAGAAGCAGTGCGTCGTTGTTTAGTCCTGCGAGAAACTGACATGATCACCGTAGAAACTACCACAGCACCAAAAGTGAAAAAAGGTGATTTGTTAGTAGAAGGAACAGAAATTGCCCCAGAGGTACTAGCACCAGAATCAGGACAAGTAATTTCAATCAAAGCAAGTGACAGTAAAGGTGACAGTTCCCAATCACCCATCACCAATCACCCATCACCAATCACCAATCACCCATCACCATACACCATTACCATTCGCGTTGGTCGTCCTTACCGAGTCAGTCCCGGAGCAGTATTGCAAATTGAAGATGGAGGACTAGTACAACGAGGTGATAACCTAGTCTTGTTAGTGTTTGAGCGAGCGAAAACCGGAGATATCATCCAAGGTTTGCCAAGAATTGAAGAATTATTAGAAGCTCGAAAACCCAAAGAAGCTTGTATTTTATGCCGTCGTCCAGGAGAAGTAAAAGTCGTTTATGGAGATGGAGACGAAGCATTAGGAAGAGAAGCTTACGCTATTAAAATCTTAGAAGCCGGTGGTAGCGTTACCGATTATCCCCTTGGACCGGGGCAAAATCTGATAGTTCCCGATGGTATTCATGTAGAAGCTGGACAACCCTTAACCGATGGACCATCTAACCCCCATGAGATATTAGAAATATTCTTTAGTTTGGGTTCAGAAGATGGAATCTATGCCTGTGCTAGTCATGCCTTACAAAAAGTACAAAGCTTTTTAGTAAATGAAGTGCAAATGGTGTACCAGTCCCAAGGCATTGATATTGCAGATAAGCACATTGAAGTAATTGTCCGGCAAATGACGAACAAAGTCCGCATTGATGATGGTGGAGACACCACCATGTTGCCGGGTGAATTAGTAGAATTGCGCCAAGTAGAACAAGTAAACGAAGCAATGTCCATCACAGGCGGTGCAAAAGCGCAGTATACTCCAGTATTGTTAGGAATTACCAAAGCATCCTTAAATACTGACAGCTTTATTTCAGCAGCCTCCTTCCAAGAAACAACCAGAGTATTAACTGAAGCAGCCATTGAAGGTAAATCTGATTGGTTACGGGGTTTGAAAGAAAATGTAATCATTGGGCGATTGATTCCTGCTGGCACTGGTTACAACACCTATGAAGAAACCACCACCATTGAAGACTATGGTACTGATTTAGGTACTGGGGTTTTAGATGAAGTAGATGATTCACTGGATATGGTTTTAGACGACCGCACCGCTAAATTATACAGCTTAGATTCTTCTGACTTAAGTGATAGTAGTTACAGCAGTAGACGGGGTGACAGGCCTATTTATGACGACGACGATTTAATTGCTGATGAAGTGATTGCAGATGTTGAAGAAGAAGAAGAAGAATACGAAGAAGAAGACGATGATTATGATGAAGAATAAAACCGAAAGGTAATTTTTAGAAAAAGCAAATGTAGGGGTTTAGCAATACTAAACCCTTTCTTTATTTCCAAAACTTACGCAAAATATCTCTCAAACCCTCTTTCCTTCCTGTCCTTCGTTCCTACCCCTGCGAAGAACACCTCCAGCGAACGTAATTCGGGTTTGCTGAATAAACCTAAAACCTTGATATATCAAAGGTTAGAGGCTGATAAACACAGAAATTAGTGCAAGGGTTTTGAAGGGTATACCGGAAAAAGTGTGCATTTTTTGGGATTTCAAGAGATGGCAAAGAAATTTTCAAATCTCCTCCTGACTCCTGACTCCTGACTCCTGACTCCTATGCCCTCACGGAAAGACTTTCTCAGCAACCCCTAATTCATTCCTCCATAACTTGTGCGTAAATCCGAATTTCTTTTGCATTTTTCCTTAGCTTTTAAGCCAACCAAGACCTTTAAAACATCCTCTAAAACTATCCCCAATTCCCAATTCCCTGATGCTTGACTGTTTGCACACTTGCTGCTTTACTAAATTAGTAAATCATACATTTAATAAAGATGACTACAGAAATTGATATTCCAGCTTTAAATACTTTAGAATATGTCACTTACATTGACGAAAATGGAGAATTACCAGCACATTTTCAGGGGAAAATAGGAGTCTATGCTATTTTTGACAAAGATAAAATTCTGCAATTCGTTAGTTATTCCCGTGATGTTTATCTTAGTTGCAAGCAGCATTTAGTCCGTCAACCAGAAAAATGTTATTGGTTAAAAGTTCACACAATTGAACGCCCTAACCGCACGATTTTAGAAAAGATTGAAAATACTTGGATTGTTGAAAATGGTAGCCTTCCCTTAGGGAATGGAGAAAACAAAGAAAAATGGACTAATCCTATAAATACTCAAGCATTAATGACAGATGAAGAAAAAGCTAATTATCAAAATCCACTAATTGATGAATCGTCGAAAAGTAAAATCATCAAAAATGTAGCTCGGCGAATTGAATCAGAAATTTTAGCAGTTTTAGAATCAAGAGGATTAAAAACTCAAATGCGTTTTCATCCTAAATTAAAAGAAGAAGGTTTACTAGATTTAAAATAATTGATAATTATCAATTATCAATTATCAATTATCAATTATTTCCCCTATGAACTACGAAATAGCGCGAAAGTTACTTATAGACCAAACAGCAAATGAAGAAAACCCAGATGCTTTGTTAAATCGTCTCAAACAAGGAAAACCACCAGTACCAGGTCAAATTACCTCTGTTTTATTAGCCTTAAAAATTGTGTTTGAAGCTCTAAAAGATGCTCATAGCTTAGATAAAGAACTAGCATTAGCTTTATATAAATTAGGTATTAGAGCTTTGCAGTTATTTGCTACAGGATCTAAATCTGGAGTTGAATGGCCACCACTGCTAAAAGAAGATTTACAACGCATTTCCCGATCCGCTGAAAGTATCTTTTCCGGTAAATGGGAAACTATTTAGGGTTTGCTGAATAAACCTAAAACCTTGATATATCAAAGGTTAGAGGCTGATAAACACAGAAATTAGTGCAAGGGTTTTGAAGGGTATACCGGAAAAAGTGTGCATTTTTTGGGATTTCAA
>NZ_BJCE01000008.1:0-52885 GCF_005402885.1 Sphaerospermopsis reniformis | reverse complement strand
CTTCTTTACCCAGTGATGCTCAACTTTTAGGTCGAGCCATCCGTAAACATTGGGGAATTGAGAACCAAGCTCACTGGATTCTTGATTGTACTTTTGCTGAGGATTCTTGTCGTATTCGCTCTTGGAATAGCCCCCGAAATTTTGCTCTTTTACGACGCATTGCTCTCAATGCTCTTAATCGTGAACAAACTTATAAACGTAGTCTTCGACAAAAAATGAAGCGCACTGCTATGGATAACGATTACATGATTCAAGTTCTCAGTTCTTGTTTCATTGACTCTACATTAGATTCCGATAAGCCCTTATGTCAAGCCTGATTGAGATGCTCTTACCCTGCCATTTGATGTGATTCATTAAATAACATTAAATAAATATATTCACAATTGTATCACAAAAATATTATAATCATGTTATGCTATAAAAGTGTATGAAGAAAAGATCCATGACTACTTTAGTGAAAGAATTATTAAGCACATTTGGTAGTTTACCAGAATCCGAAAGATTAGAAATAGCTGTGGAGATTTTGAAACGGGTTACAAATTTAGACTTTCCACCTTTATCAGATAATGATTTAGTGTGGAATGCTGAAGAACTTTTTTTTAGAATTAGATCAACAAGAAACAGATTATGAGTAAGCTGTTACACAGCTAAATTGTATAATCCTAATATTTTGAACTCTTGTTTAACAGGCAAGATGCCTGTTCCACTTATATAAATTAAATGCACAACAGCTTACCCCTAGACGTGGAGAAGTTTGGCTTGTTGATCTGGGTTACACTGCAAAAGTCAGACTAACAATATTTCAAGATTCAAGGAAAAAAATATTATGAATGTATCTATTACTGATCAAATTGTTGAACAATTAAAAATAATGCCTCAAGACTTGCAATATCAAGTCCTGGAATTTGCCCGCAGTTTGACAAATTCAAAAATCAAAGGTGTTCCCGGTAAAGAATTACTAAATTTTGCAGGTTCAATACCCAAAGAAGATTTACAGCTAATGAGTGAAGCAATAAACCAAGATTGCGAAAAGGTTGACTTTGATGAATGGTAGATACTTGCTCGATACTAATATTATTATTGCTTTCTTTGCTGATGAAATAGCTGTCAAAAACAACCTTTCACAAGCAACTGAAGTTTTCATTCCCAGTATTGCAGTAGGGGAATTGTTTTATGGTGCTAGAAAATCGGGACGTTCAAAAGAGAATATAGAACGTATTTAAGAATTTATCGCTAAAAATACTGTGCTTGAATGTAATACACAAACATCTCGAATATACGGTGAAATAAAAAATCAGCTACGTTTAAAAGGTCGTCCCTTACCTGAAAATGATATTTGGATCGCCGCAATGAGTCTTCAATATAATCTAATTTTAGTTACACGCAATGCTCATTTTCAGTGTCTGTATTCTTAGTCACAAAAATAGTCCGTCAAAAAACCATTGTCCGTATAAAATCTTCCTTGTCCATCCCTTCGACTACGCTCAGGACAAGCCTTCCTTGTCTTCCTGGTCTTGCCTTCACAGATTATATTAAAAACCTACCCCTGTGAGGTGGGGTCATCCCACAAAATCGCATTGCTCCCCAACTGTTAACAGAACTGCGGTTAATCGGAAATGCTTTTCCCAACTAGCTCAGTGGGGGTGATAAATTAGGGGAGTCCAGAGAATAAAGCCCACTGCGTCGTCAGCAAGTGGACTATGATTTTAAGAATATATTTTCAACAATTCTATTTGTAATCGCCAATGGTTCAACAGCCGATGTCGCCAACTCAAGAAACTCAAAACCTAGAAAAACCAGCAGAGAAAATCTATTTACCCCGCACCAGCGAATCAGAAACATTAAAAAAAATTCGCCATACTGCTTCTCACGTCATGGCCATGGCCGTACAAAAGCTGTTTCCCAAGGCGCAAGTTACCATTGGTCCGTGGATTGAAAACGGTTTTTATTATGACTTCGATAACCCCGAACCCTTTAGCGATAAGGATTTAAAAGCCATCCAAAAAGAGATGGTGAAGATTATTAACCGCAAACTCCCAGTTATTCGGGAAGAAGTCAACCGCGAAGAAGCAAAAAAACGAATTGAAGCAATTCAAGAACCGTATAAATTAGAAATTCTCGCAGATATTAAAGAAGAACCCATTACCATTTATCATTTAGGTGATCAATGGTGGGATTTGTGCGCGGGTCCCCACGTCGAAAATACCAAGGACATTAACCCCAAAGCGATAGAATTAGAAAGCGTAGCCGGTGCTTATTGGCGCGGAGATGAAACTAAAGCCCAGTTACAACGCATTTACGCTACTGCTTGGGAAACTCCCGAACAACTAGCAGAATATAAACGCCGCAAAGAAGAAGCGTTAAGGCGTGACCATCGTAAACTGGGTAAAGAACTCGGTTTGTTTATTTTCGCCGATCCTGTCGGTCCTGGTTTACCCCTTTGGACTCCTAAAGGTACGCTGTTAAGAAGCATTTTAGAAGACTTCCTGAAAAAAGAACAGTTAAAACGGGGTTATTTACCTGTTGTTACTCCTCACATTGCCAGAGTTGATTTATTTAAAACATCGGGACACTGGCAAAAATACAAGGAAGATATGTTTCCGATGATGGCTGAAAATGAGGAAGCTAAAGCCATTGAACAGGGTTTTGTCCTCAAGCCAATGAACTGCCCCTTTCATATCCAAATATACAAGAGTGAATTAAGATCCTATCGGGAATTACCGATGCGGTTGGCGGAATTTGGTACAGTTTACCGCTATGAACAATCGGGAGAACTGGGTGGTTTAACGCGGGTACGTGGTTTTACTGTGGATGATTCCCATTTATTTGTTACTCCTGAACAACTGGATGAGGAATTTTTGAATGTTGTAGATTTGATTTTGACGGTGTTTAGAAGTCTGCAACTGAAGAATTTTAAAGCGAGATTGAGTTTCCGTGATCCAGCCAGTGATAAATATATTGGTGGGGATGAAGTTTGGGATAAAGCGGAAGGTGCGATTCGTCGTGCTGTGCAAGAATTGGGAATGGACTATTTTGAAGGTATTGGGGAAGCGGCTTTCTATGGTCCAAAACTCGATTTTATCTTCAGTGATGCCTTAGATAGAGAATGGCAATTAGGGACGGTGCAGGTAGATTATAATTTACCTGAACGCTTTGATTTAGAATACGTTGCTGAAGATGGTTCGCGTAAACGTCCTGTAATGATTCACCGCGCACCCTTTGGATCTTTGGAACGGTTGATAGGGATTTTAATTGAAGAATATGCGGGTGATTTTCCTTTATGGTTAGCACCTGTGCAGATTCGACTTTTACCTGTAGGTGAATTGCAAGTTGATTTTACTAAAGAAGTTGCTGCGAAAATGGTAGCTTTAGGAATTAGAGCCGAAGTTGATTTAAGTGGCGATCGCTTGGGTAAATTGATTCGCAATGCGGAAAAAGATAAAATACCAGTAATGGCGGTAGTAGGTGCGAAGGAAGTAGAAAGTAATTCTTTGAGTATTCGTACCCGTGCATCTGGGGAGTTGGGAGCGATATCTGTAGATGAAGTTGTGAATAAAATGCAGGAAGCGATTTCTAATTTTAGTAACTTCTAAAACTTCTAAAAAACCTGGCTGGGTAAATCCCAGCCCATCAACAAATTAACTCAAAATGAAACTATGAGTACCACAAAAGAACAAGTACAATCTCTTTTACAGCAACTTCCAGACAATTGCACAATTGAGGATATTCAATATCATTTATATGTAATTGAAAAAGTACGTCGTGGTTTAGAAGTGGCTGATAAAGAGGGGACTATTTCACAAGTAGCAGTAGAAGAACGGTTAAATAAATGGCTTATCAAGTAGTTTGGTCTTCCACTGCAATAGAAGATGTAGAAGCAATTGCTAACTATATATCCCGTGATTCATCTGCTTATGCAGCAGCAGTTGTTCAGAAAATTCTTGATGTTACTCGAAATTTGAATAACTTTCCCTTTTCTGGTCGTATAGTACCAGAATTAAAAGAAGATAATATTAGAGAAAAGTTTGCCTACAACTATCGAATTATTTATCGAATTGAGAATGATACCATAACTATTGCATCTGTAATTCATGGAAAAAGGATATTAGATGTGGAAAATGATTTGCTATAGTCTGAATACTGGGGGGAGAAAATCACCCAATGGATAGAATAGGAACTTATCGAAATGTAATTCGCAATGTCCTTAAATCCTATTTGAATATTTTCTATGCTAACGCTAATATCCGTAACAGAGCAGCATTTGATTCAGAAACAGATCAATATCTAATTATTTCTGAAGGTTGGACAGAAAAACAGCATTTGCATAGTTGTTTAATTCATATTGAAATAATTAACGATAAAGTTTGGATTCAGTGTGATAATACAGAATATGGTGTTGCTAGTGAACTGATTGAATCCGGTATTCCTAAAGAAGAGATTGTTTTAGGATTTCATGAACCTAATGTCAGACAATATACAGGATTTGCAGTAGCTTAAATTCTCAATCCTGTTAATCCTTTAATCCTGGACATCCTGATTCTGACAAAAAAAATTAAGAATATTCCCAAAGTTTCTCACTCAAAAGTGCATCAACATTAAGACTAAAATGCCACAAATCAGGAAACTCAATTTGAGGATAATCTTCCCTAACTTCCATTAACGCATCTTCCCAAGCTTGATCCAATACTTCTGTAAAATATTGTTTTAAACTAGGAGATTGTTTCAAAAGTATTCTTAACTGACGACGTTGTTCTCGAATCGTCACTTCCCAACCACGATTATCATATTCACTATTAACATAAATCCGTTTTAATAAATGCGTCCATAATACAATTAAACGGCTTTCAACTTCAGCCCTATCCCTACCCGCCAAGATTTCCATCTCCTCAATTAAATGTTCCACATCCAACCCATGAAAATCTCGCGCCTTGAGTTTGAGGATGGTATTTTCTAACCATAGATACTGATCCTGATTATAAAGACCTTCTGTTACTAATTGAATCTCTGTCATGGATTTAATAGATTTAATTTAATAGATTTAATTTAATAGTGCGATCGCCACTCATAACATAACTAAATCTTATCACATCAGCTACATATACCCTTACCAATACTAACCATAGGATTTTTCTAGGTATTTATTCTCTCTATATGTAAAGAGGGTAAAAATTGATAAAGAAATTGTTACAAATTCCAGTACAATGTCATCATTACACAAATAAGTATTTTTCTCTATTGACATGATGGCGGAACAATTTCCTTGGCTGACCGCGATTATTTTCCTCCCTCTCCTTGCATCCTTTCTGATTCCTGTACTACCTGATAAAGACGGTAAACTTGTCCGTTGGTATGCCTTGGGTGTGGGTATCGCTGACTTTGCGTTAATGTGCTATGCTTTCTGGACACATTACAATCCTGCTGATGCGAGTTTCCAACTAATAGAAAATTATGCCTGGATGCCTACCCTGGGACTAAACTGGTCTGTGGCAGTGGATGGTATTTCTGCGCCTTTGGTACTTTTAGCAGGTTTCGTCACCACCCTTTCTATATTTTCAGCTTGGCAAGTTGACCGCAGACCACGCCTATTTTACTTTTTAATGTTGGTGCTATATTCGGCACAAATAGGGGTGTTTGTTGCCAAAGACCTGATGTTATTTTTCATTATGTGGGAAGTAGAACTTCTCCCCGTATATCTGTTAGTTTCCATTTGGGGTGGTCAAAAACGACGCTACGCCGCAACCAAATTTATACTATATACCGCAGCAGCTTCTATATTTATCTTAGTAGCCGCCCTCGCAATGGGTTTACAAGGCGACGGTACTCTGAGTTTTGATATCAGTGACTTAGCTACTAAAAATTATCCTCTCGGTTTACAATTACTGCTTTATGCAGGTTTGTTTATTTCCTTTGGGGTGAAGTTGGCAATTTTCCCCTTACATACCTGGTTGCCCGATGCCCACGGTGAAGCATCTTCCCCTGTATCTATGATTTTGGCAGGTGTGTTACTAAAAATGGGCGGTTATGGTTTAATTCGCCTGAATATGCAGCTTTTACCCGATGCCCATATTTACTTTGCACCAGTTTTAGCTATTCTCGGTGTGGTCAATATTATCTATGGTGCGTTAAACTCCTTTGCCCAAACTAACATGAAACGGCGTTTAGCCTTTTCTTCTATCTCTCACATGGGTTTTGTACTGCTAGGTTTAGCTTCCTTCACCGATTTAGGGATGAATGGGGCTATGTTGCAAATGATATCACATGGTTTAATCGCCTCCGTGTTATTCTTCCTGGCAGGTGTCACATACGACCGCACCCATACAATGGTGATGAAGGATATGGGTGGTATTGGACAAGCGATGCCTGTGGTGTTTGCGTTGTTTACTATAGGTGCAATGGCATCTCTGGCTTTACCCGGTATGAGTGGTTTTGTTGGTGAACTCTCGGTGTTTGTGGGTGTAACAACCAGTGATGTTTATAGTTCCACTTTCTGCACAGTGACAGTTTTCCTCGCCGCTGTGGGTGTTATCCTCACACCTATTTATCTACTTTCTATGCTGCGTCAGGTATTTTATGGTAAGGATGCAGCATTGATTTGTGATATCAATAATGGAGGTTCGGAAAACCTGGAAGATGAAGGTACTGCTTGTTTTGGTACTGATTGTTTATTACCAGGTCAATCACTTTACACTGATGCTAGACCCCGTGAAGTGTTTATTGCAGCTTGTTTTCTAGTTTTAATTATCGGTATTGGTTTCTATCCTAAAGTGGCGATGCAGATGTATGACGCTACAACTGTGGCTATTAATGCCCAGGTACGTCAATCTTACACTGTGATTTCTGAAACTAAGCCTGGTATTTATGCTGGGTTTGCCAGTCCAAAAATTGCTGATGTTGAGGTTAAGTCTGTTTTGGCGACTGTTGAATAAACCTAATCTTGGGAACGAAATTAAGTTTTTTATTGTTTACTCAACAAAATAGAAAATTTTTGATCATAAATTAATCCCACTACTTTTACTATATTGGTAGTGGGTATTTTTTATAGTGAAGCATTAAATTTAAGTGAAATTAGCTAACTCATCTGATCTTGAGATATCAGATATAATCTGAACTTGAGGTTATCAAGTCAGTAGCTAGTTGCAATTAAATATAAGATGTGAGATGGGCCAGACAGACCGTCAACAGGCTAGAAGCCTGTTCCACTATCTAACAGTTAATTAAGCCTACTTACTTATTTCTATTGAGAGTGGGACAAAATTTGTAATCGGCGATCGCTCTCTTGATATCTAGTCAAAAACATTGATAAAAGAAAGAGTAATCTTAAATTTGATTACCCCTTTTTTATATCAATTTTGATATCTAGGAAAGCAATTTGTGAGTGTTTTTCTGTGAAATGTGGGTTACGAATTAACTGCCGCCACCACCACTACTTTCACTAATTACTGGAATTACTTCTTCATACTCGTTATGGTATGAGCAGTTTGTACAGTGGTGGGTTACTCTTTTATTTCCTGTACTGCTAGTCGTTGCAGCAACTAATATTGTAGAATTCCTGTTTAGCGTAAATTTTTCACATTCAGGACATTTTCGATTATTGATTGCTGAAAAGAGGTGTTTGTGCGGCAGCATGATTGAGAGAAAGTGCAATAGTGAAAAATAGAGCAACGCAAAATAGAGACAATCTTCGGATAAGTTTAGTCCACATAATTTAACCTATTGAATGTAGTTCAAGAATTATTGATGAAGCGGAAATTTCACAAATCTCCGCACAATAATTAAAAGCTTCTCTATTACTCAAAGTCATAGTATTGAGAGCCAGAAATCAGTTGAACTTGACGCTAACGATGATATCATTGAAATCTTTATCACCACCATTGGGCAAGTCCTCAAATCCGAAGACATTGTTGCCTAACATCCGCACATGGTCTACTTTGTCCGAATTTGCACCAATATACGGGAAGTAAATGGCGGGGTTATTATTGGGGTTGCTATCAAGAAGTTGGTCTGGTGTGCCATTGACAATGAGAAATGGCGCAAATATTGAGCCACCCTCAAACTGACCCGTAAAGCTTGCTTGACCTTGATTGCCCACACTCAGGTTAATACCACCGACACGGTTCTTTACCGCAGCTTCTCCATAACCTGTTTGTCCGGGTAGCAAATCCCCTATACCGTCACCGTTGATATCAATACTACCGTTGGCATCAGCTACACGAAAGAACCCAACAAAGTTGTTATATGCTGCCTCACGGTTAACCGTAAATGTTGCCGTTTGCGTATCTGTTAGCCCACGTAAGTCAAGTACCTCACCTTCCTGCTGGTCTTGTAGATTAGTACCTATAGGTTTATCAGCTTCTGTTCCTAGTTGCATTTGCAACACTGCATCATTGAACTGACCACTCCCAGGACTATCCTCAAAACGCAGGTCAAAGGTGCTGTTACCTACGTCAGAAACTTGCAAGGAGGCAGGAGAGGATAGCAACAATTGTGACAGTGGTACTGTACCATTCCTTAAACCATCGAGAGTGCCGTTTTGTACTAATAGGAGGCGGAAGCGAATACCAGCATCGAGGTCTAGAGTCCGGGTGAGGTTAGTATCAAATCCGTTGGGCGAATTTCCTAAAGTTGAGAAAATACTGCGAGAACGTGACAGCACCGCTTGAGTGTAATTAGAATCGTTGGGCGCAATACCGTCTATAGTTCCTTGATCATCGTCTACAGTAAATAGTCCAATTTCGTTGACAACACTAGGACTAGCACTTTTGAGGAGAAACTGTATAGGGGTTGCAGCACCGTTAAGATTGAATACGCTGTCAGTATTATTAGGTATTAGAGTGATTTGTGTTTCCCCTACTTCATCCCCAAGCTTGACAATAAAGGCATCTATGCTGCCAGCACTGGTGAGGCTGGTATTACCAAAGGTAGCAGTATCCGAGAAGCCTCCTGTGGCGTAAATGTTGCCCTTCCCGTCAGTGGTGATGCCAATACCGAGGTCGAGCGATGTACTGCCAAATTTCTGAGCCGATAGGACATTACCATTGCTGTCGAGCTTGGCGATGAAAGCGTCAGAATCACCTGTACTGCTGAGGGTAGTGCTACCAAAGGTGGCAGTACCACTGAAGTTTCCTGAGACGTAAATGTTCCCTACTTTGTCTGCGACAATACCATAGCCTTCGTCAATCTCAATACCACCCAAGTTCTTTGCCCAGAGGGTGTTGCCATTATTGTCAAGTTTGGCAACAAAGGCATCAGTATTGCCAGCACTGCTGAAGGTGGTACTACCAAATGTGGCACTATCAGAGAAGTATCCTGTGAAATAAGCATTGCCAGTCTCATCAACAATGATGCCTCTGCCTCTGTCATCCGATGTACCGCCCAAGTTCCTTGCCCACAGGAATTTGCCACTGCGATCAAGCTTGGTGATAAAAGCATCATTGTTGCCTGCACTAGTAAGAGTGATGTTGTCAAATGTGACAGTGCCACTGAAAAATCCTGAGACATAAGTGTTACCATCCTGATCGTTAATAACACTAGAGCCAGAATCAAGTGAGCTACCACCTAAGTTTTTCGTCCACAAAATATTGCCATTGGTATCCAACTTGCGAATGAAGGTATCACTCGTACTAAGAGAAGTAGAATTATTAATGTCCGAATTAGCGTTTAATGTTCCTGTGGCGTAAATATTTCCATTAGCATCAGTATTAATACCAAGTCCAATATCAGATGACGTGCCACCCAATTTTTGTGCCCATAGGAAATTGCCACTGCTATCAAGCTTAGTAATGAAGACATCTTCATTACCTGTGCTGGTAAGGGTAGTGCTGCCAAAAGTGGCTGTAACTGAGAAATATCCTGTGACGTAACTATTACCAGCCCCATCAACAGTGATGCCAAAGCCAAAATCACTCAATGTGCCGCCCAATTTCTTTGCCCACAGGACGTTTTTATTGCTGTCTAATTTGGCGACGAAGGCATCACTATAACCAAAACCCGTACTGGTGAGGGTGGTATTACTAAAGGTGGCAGTATCGTTAAATGCTCCCGTGACATAAGTGTTACCTGAAGTGTCGGCGGCGATGCTAAAACCAGTATCAGGTAATGTGCCGCCAAATTGTTGCGTCCACAGGACGTTGTTAATGTTGCTCATGATAGATATGTATCAGTTGCTAGTAAATTTCTTTTGCCGTTAATTTTTCGGATCAAAGTTTAGTTTGTGGAGTTTCTGCTTGACGACCAGTGATTTTTTCTAACTGCGATCGCATTTCTCTACCAGTTTCTCGCTCGATAAATACCCTTAAGGAGTTCACACTTTTTTCCTGGCTGGTGTCTTGGGGAGTAGTTGATGTATAATCAAACTCAATTTCTGATACCTTTTTGTTGGGAGTGAGTAGCAAACCAGCAACTCCAAATAGGATCGTGTTGACTATCTTCGCGCCTGTGTTGCCTTTTTCATCTTCACGATATTGAATTCTACCCACGCTAGTCGGGGTAATCTGTACGGTACGAGTAGATTTTTTATCGTTAATAATTTCCAGTTCTTTGCCAGTTTCTTGGTAAATGGTAATGCCTGTACCATTGACAGTAATCTTACAAAGTCCTCGGCTTTCTACCTCATTATTTTTAAATATGCAATCACCTATTTTGCCGGCTCGATCATCCAAGGCTATAGGCGTTTCATAACCTTGACATTGGGAATTGAGGGGAAAGCGAGAACATAGCTGGTATAGCTTTCTTGCATCCAACCCATGAGCAGTGGGTACAAATACTGCCTCAACTAGCAGCAAGGGAATAAATACAATCCCTAAGAATTTACTTTTTTGCATAATTTTTCTGTGTTCTATTTGGAATTGTTTACAATCTGTCTTTGCTACCCAGATTTTTTTCTTCGGTGTCTGCAATATTGAGAATTTCTATGATGTCTTTAGGCGCCAAATCCGGATCTTTGTTTAGAGGTATAATCTTGTAGTAAAAAGTGGCATACATTCCTTGTTTAGAAACTGTATCCCAACCGCTTGATATGTCATTAACTTTGCTTTGCAATTGCTTGGTTTTTTCCGAATCTGGAGGTGTTTTAGCGATTCGAGAAAAAGACATTACGAGAATAAAATCATTGTTACCAATTTTTCCAACTTCTGGCACGATAAATCCATTTTGAGTCCGATTACCGTCAACTCCAGCTAATATTGCAATAGTCCCATCTTTTTGGACTTCATAATTCATCCCTAAGCGATCCAAGAAGGCTGTAACCGGGGAAGGTTTGGTTTGAGCAAATGCCTGAGTTGATAACGAACCCATAATTGTAACCGTAGCAACAGCGGTTGAGATAAAGTGCTTCATGGTCTTTTCCGTCGTCTTTGAGGAATATACTTAATATCACTGATGTCTATTAACTATTTCTAGTTCAGTTTCGGTTCACTATAATACTGATCTAAAATTGAGCTTGACAGATTTAGCACAAGCCCCTAATAATCTCTCATGCCTAGTCTCAAACTCTCAGTTACCGGACTGCACATCATCAAACAAGCTCGGAAAGAAAAGGATGGACGATTGATAATCCTTGTTGGTTAGAAACTGCGAGTCAAATTCTCGAACCCGGACGGAACTGGGAAAATGCGGAAGTTTTTGCAAATGGTGTATCTTTACCCACCTGGAAACATTTTCTGAAAGGTGATGCCATTGATGCCTCAGTATTCAAAGCGTTTTGTCAAATTTTGGGGCTAAATTGGCAAGGCTTACTGGCACGTTCTGTGGATTTTTCTGGATATAGTACATCCCAAATTCCTAATATTCCCTTGTTCTTTGGCTATCCATTATAAACATCTTTCTTAACAATCTTAAAACCTATACTTGGTAAAGGTTTCAAGACTTTTGAATTTACCTGATCTTGACAAAATGCACCTCATCTTTATTGATAAAAACCTCATTTTATTGAGAATCAGCAACGGAGGATTAAGGGTTGGGGGTCTGCAAGCGATCGCTCTCATGAATGTTAAGAAAGATGTGGGTAATGGATAGCTTTTTAAGGGGGATTTAGGGGGATCTACAAGTGTTTTATGCAACACGACAAAGTTTTCAGACATCCTCTGAGTTTGTGTTTAGCCCAAGCAATCGCTGTCTAAAATGTCAGTTTTAGTGTTAAATTATTCCTTTCCATGAGATGCTATTTTATTGATTAGTAAATATCGGCAAATGTCTACTATTTCTACTGTTACTGTTAAAGTCCCTGCTACTACTGCTAATTTAGGTCCTGGTTTTGACTGCATCGGTGCGGCTTTGCAACTGCACAATGAATTTAAGTTTACTCGCAATGATAGCGGTTTGGTGATTCAGGTTTCTGGGACGGAAGCGGATAAGGTGCAAACTGATGAAAGTAATCTGCTTTATCAGGCTTTTGTCAAGTTATATGAATATATCCAGGAAACACCGCCTTCTGTGAAAATTGAGATTAAGTTGGGTGTACCCTTAGCCAGAGGTTTGGGAAGTTCTGCTACTGCTATTGTGGGTGGTTTGGTTGCTGGTAATGCGTTAGCGGGTTCGCCTTTGTCTGATATGCAGGTAATGGAATTGGCGATCTCAATGGAAGGACATCCTGATAATGTTGTTCCTGCTTTTTTGGGTGGATGTCGTTTAGCGGCCACTGGTTTGAATGGTTGGAAAATTTGTGATCTGACTTGGCACAAAGATATTATACCTGTGGTGGCAATTCCTGATTTTGAGTTATCAACTTCGGAAGCACGTAAGGTTTTACCTACGGAAATAAGTCGGGCTGATGCGATTTTTAATGCTGCTCATTTGGGTTTGTTGTTGCGGGCTTTGGCAACGAGTCGGGAAGAATGGCTAAAAGCTGCTTTGCAAGATAAATTACATCAACCCTATCGTAAGGCTTTGATTCCTGGTTATGATGATGTAGAAACTTCTGCTTTAGCTGCTGGTGCTTATGGGATGGTTATTAGTGGTGCAGGACCTACGCTTTTAGCTTTGACTGATAATTTACATACACAAGCTGTAGTAACTGCGATGGCTAATGCTTGGAAGCAAGAGGGAATTACTTCTCATGTGCGATCGCTCCCCATTGATGTGCAAGGGGCAGTTATTTTGTAAGCGGTGATTTTTTGACACTCTGCGTCCTAAAGGAGCGCAGATTCTTAGTTCAACGAGTCCACTTAGATTAGATCCCTTGCGGTGTCTAACAAGCGAGGTGGTTCTCTCCCTAGCCTGTATTTTTCATTTTCTTAAATAAAGATTCATATTGCTGTGTTGCTGCTGCTGATAATGGGAGAATAAATTCGCTTTTCTCCAACAATTCCTGATTAGTTAATAATAGGTTTTGTAATGGTTGGGAAATATCAGAGGCAGCAATATTTGTGGTAATAGGCGTGTTGGTTTTAGTCAATATAGTAATTTCCTTAGCTATATTTGGTTGCCAACAAAAATTAATCCATTCGGATGATAAATTGCTTTGCTCAACTCCTGCTGGTTTTACCCATAAGTCTGCCCAAATTGCTGTTCCTGATTGGGGAATTATAGCATTAAGTTTAGGATAACGACTGAGTAGAGGTATAACATCATTTGACCAACCCACAGCTAACCAAGTATCTCCCATAATTAGCGGTTCTAGGTATGTAGTGGAATCATAGAATTTAACTTGTTGATTTAATGTTTTTAATTCTGTTTCTAAATCGGAAATTTCTGCAAGATTTTCTGTATTATAGGATTTTCCGAGTTTCTTTAAAACTAACCCAATTACTTCTCTAGGATGGTTGAGTAGGGAAATGCGCGATCGCAACTCACTGCGCCATAAATCACTCCAATCTTGTGGTTGCCAATCAAATTGTTGCAACTTTTCCCGATTATAAACAATTACTGTATTACCCCAGCGATAAGGTGCAGCCCAAACCTTACCTTGTGGATCTATATTTCCTTGATCATCCCTTTTTACCGGTTGTTGCCATTTTGGATTTAAAGTTGACCATTGTTTAATTTTTTCTGTTTCCAATGGTTGAATTAATTTCTGTTCAATAGCTGCTTTTAGCCAATAATCTCCTAATGTTACTAAGTCAGATTTAGTAACTTTTTGATTTTGCCTAAATGGAATCAAACGACTCCATCCTTCTTTGTTATTAGCGTCTGGTTGTTGCCAAGTTTGTAACTGTTTAAATAAATCATAAATTTGATTAACAGGGACAAACTTGAAATTTACCTCTGACTGTACAGTTTTGCGAAATTGATTAACAACGTGTCCAGGTATAGAACCTTTTAAAACCTGTACTTTGAACTGTGACTCATTTTCGCGGTTACACCCAATTAACATTTGGGAAACTATCATACCGCTTGTACCTAGTAAAAAAAACCGTCGATCCATTTATTTTCAACTTTAGGGCTATCAACATAATCTTAACCATAGGAGCAAAATTTGCTAAGAAAATAACAATATCTCACTCCTGTATCTTTAGAAACCGATGACAACAAATTGTAACTGATTATTAGCAGGACTTACGCAAAATAGAACGAAAGTAGGGGTAATTCATGAATTACCCCTAGACAAGAATCAGCTTTTTAGTACAATCTTGCGTATAGCAATATTCACATCTTGTAACTTTCCCATCAGTGTTGGTGAGCAATGCCCCCTAATACTTCAATTTATTAATAAATATTTGAGTGATATGGATAGATTTTATTGATGTACATATATAATTAATAATCTCTTTCACAACCTACCAAGAAAAATATCAAAGATTAAATAAATCATAAGTATTTTTAACATTGCCAGTAAATTGAATAACATAGAAACACTATTTGGGAATAAAGGTATTAAATGGACTCACTGCAAACACAGATACTGACTTTGAGCCAGAAAGTAGATGCTCTATACCAGGTGATTGAAAACCTTGACAGGAAACTGTCTCAGGGTTTGACTGATTGCTTTTTAGAGCAAAAACAGCCAAAAGATAATTATCTAGAAAATCATGAAGTTGAAATGTTCAACTTCAAACCACAGATTACTTTCAATTCTAATTTGGAACATAAGGATGTGTTAATAGATGGCATTTATCCAGATATGAATATGCAAGCTGGAGATAGGCAAATAACACCAGAAATTCAAATCCAACGACTAACAGCACAATTAACAGCGGCATATAATCGTATTGCTGCTTTAGAAGAACAATTAATGCGACAACGAATTTATTAATTGTGTCATTTGGGCTTCAATGGCTGTTAAAAGTTGTTCTTGCAGCCAATTTTGACTGAGATAGGCCGCTAGACACGCTGCTCCAGCACCAACACCTTCTTTGACAAAACCCTGCTCATAAGCTTGGAGTTGGGGATAACGAGAATTAGCAAAACTTAATTGTGTAGCTAGTAGGGGAGGAGTGATTTTACCCCAACTAAAGTTGTTTTTACCCAAGCTGAGGGCTAAGTCAACTGTAGCCCCGGTAGTGTCTTCTGCTACCCAACGGGTTGTACCGACGATAATAGCTTCTGGTTGCCAAGATAAAGAGTAAGCTTGAGCGATCGCTTGCAGTAAAGCATAAACAGCCAGCATTTGTGTACCACCAGCCAGCAAAACCCCACAACGCCGACTAGCAGCGATCGCCATCCCAGCTACCACTACTTGCATGGGATCACCTACTGCTGCTACAAGTTCCAGAGGATCTGTAAAATTGTGTCGGTTTTCCAAACCTGCTTGTACTACAGCCCACTTTTGTGCATGATTACAAACAGGATGACTACTATTAACTTTTCCAGCCGCATCAATACCTAAACCAGTTAAAATTGCCAAAGCAGTTGTAGTACCACCCACAACACACTCACTTAAAATTAGATATCCCTGAGAGTGTTTAGCACCGAGTTGATCACCCCAAAGTAAACCTTGTTCCAGCAAATGTTTAACTGTGGCTATTTCCATAGCTGCACCTGTGCTTAAACACCTAGCAGTCGTGCCTCCCAAATCAATTAATGGTACAGCCGGAATCAAAGGTAAACCCGCATTAAACAAATAAACTGGTATTTTTAGTTCTTCCACCACAGCACGAGAAATTAGCACCGGGGAAGCGCCAGCAGTCAAAGGTGGTAAGGGATATTGAGGCTGATGTGCTGCACCATAATACAAAAATTCCGCATCAGCACAAGCAGTATATTTTCTATCCTCTGGAGTCAAACCAGCAGCAGAAATACCAGGAATCAAACAAGTTTCTGTAAAACCTAAAACACAGGCAAAAATAGGTAAACTACCATAATAACGTTTGAGCCATGCTTCACCCTGTTCAATTTGGGTATAAATTTTAATCATTGTTATTAGTCATAGGGGATAGGGAATAGGGAATGGGGAATAGGGAATGGGGAATGGGGAATGGGTAATATTATTCCCAATCACCAATCACCAATCACCAATCACCAATCACTAACCTTCATAATCCAACAAGATTTGTACCCAACGTGGGGGACGGGGGATAGGATTTCCCAGACGATCCAAAAGTAACCATGCTGCCAGATGTACCACAAACAAATAAATCAAGTTGTTGAATGCAATCAAAAGCATCCCCCCCACCTGAACAACAAACACATTAGGAGTTGCTAATATTTGCAGTTTCAGGAATATCCATTCAATAATTTCTGTCACCTGGTTAATCACATAAACCCACAAATCTTCACCAGATAAAACCGACAGTAACCACAGACGGAAAAACACACCCAAAGTACCCAGGAGCATACCTAAAGTAATTGACACAATCCAAGGTACACGACGATGCCAAGTTGCCCCTAAAAGTACACCCATCAAACCAAAAGGCATCACGAATAACATACTGCGAACAGGTCCCATCAGCACCGCCAACAGTAAACCAGATGTTACCGCAGCCATCCAGGCAGCACGTTTACCCCAGCGCAAATAAACTAAAGCAATGGGTAAAGGGAAAAACATCCGTAAAACCGGACCCAAAGGAAAATAAAAATTAATAAACCAAATTAAACTAGCTGTACTGGCTAAAAATGCCGTTTCCACCATCCTCAAAGGAGCATCAACTTTAAGTTGGGGACGCTTTAAGTGTTGGTGTATATCTGGCTGATTACCAGGGTTTGATGATTCAGGTGATGAATCTTCTCCCGGTTCATCTGGCATAGAATCTAAAATACCCATATCATGTTTGTTTTAACACCTATCATATCTGTTTTGCTTGGTGATTGGTGATTGGTGATTAGTGATTGGGAATAATATTACCCATTCCCCATTCCCCATTCCCCATTCCCCATTCCCTATTCCCTATTCCCTATTCCCTATTAAATGATCATTTTTTCCAAAGCTACTAGATCGGGGATACACATTACATCTTGTTCCCGGATAATCAAGCCTTTTTTTTCTAACCTTGTCAGTACGCGTGTAACTGTTTCCCGTGCCAGTCCACTCAAACTGCTCAATTCTCGATGGGGTAAATTAGGAATTTCTGTACCTGTTTCTCCTATCTTACCCTGTCCCTCTGCTAAAAATAGCAAAGTATCTGCTACCCGTGATTGACTATCTGATTCTCGCAGACGCAAACGACGATTTACTTGTCTTAATCGTCGCGCCATTAATTGGGATAATCTCATTCCCGCTAAAGGTTCTGTTTGCAACAATTTGACAAAATCTTGAGCAGGCATACTGCCTATCATGGTTGGGGTAAGAGTTATGACATCAGTGGAACGGGGAACTTCATCTAGTGCCGCCATTTCTCCAAATAATTCCCCATGCCCAATAATGTTTAGTGTTACCTCTTTTCCTTCTAAATTGTATGTACGGATTTTTACCCATCCCTCTAAAATAAAATATACTGAACCACCCCAGTCATTTTCTAGCAGGATCACTTGGTTGGCTGGGTGGGTACGGGTAACAAGATTGGTGAGGGCTGTTTCTACAATAGATTCAGGCAACCCTTGAAAAAAGGGTGCTGAAGTGATCAAGTTTTGAGCGGATGTCTGCAAGCTATATCGGTCTTCCATTAGGACATATTTATTTAAGCTGCTATGAACAGAACAAGTAAGATCGGTGTTTTTAGCCTTACCTATCAAATTATTACAGCCGCTTTCAAAGAGGAGACTAAACTATGTTACACAAGAAAACGACAAATAATTTTTTCTCAACAATTTTTACTTTCCCTTAGTATTTGCTGATTAAATACACCAGGCTTAACCCCCCTGTCACCAATACCACGAATTTGATTTTACCTTAACCTAACGCAAAATTTGGCAAACTACCTAAAAACAAAGCTAATCATCTAGATCAAGTTGCATCTCTGAGTGATTCATAACATAATTGCCGTCAGAAGTACGAGCAATAAATTTGGTTACTCAGTGCTTTCGTAAACTTAATTACCATAAACATCACAGTACATTTCTAGCTAAGGTAATTTAACGTGACTTCCCGTAAAGATGAAATTCACAAACTGATTGCAGATATTGACAACTTGCTTGCCAATAGTGGTAATCCCCTATCAAAACTGCTGTCTGGTCAGGGACAAGAAGAGAGAGATGTTTTACAGCGAGTGCGTGAGTTTCTTGTCAAACTCAATGAAAGTGAGACACCAGAAGAAACTCCTGTGGAGCAATCACAGACACAACCACTGTCATCTTTGTTGGCGCGATATGTGGAGCAGGAGCATAACCAAGCTGGATCAAAGTCTTATCAATCCCAACAGCCACAGGCTAATTTTACCGCAGAACAATTAAAAGATGAAATTTCGGTTGTGCTTCAACCTTTGCAGGCAGAATTATCAAGTCTGTTGCAAGAAAGAGCTTCTCTTGTCCAGGAAATTAGACAGCTAGAGCAAAAGCGACTGCAAAACTATTCCTTAACACAGCAGTTAGCCACCCAAGAGCAGATAATTAGCGAATTTTTACAAGTGCTAATCAGTCGTTTAGTGCCAAATTTAATTCCATATTTAACAAGAAATGCAGCTAATTCTTCTAGTTTGACTACAGGTGAAACTAAGCAAGAAGTCAGCAACTCTGCTATTCAACCTGTTGTGGAATCCGTCGAAGGGTTAGAAAGGTTAGCTAGTTTGGCGAAGGAGTTGGATCAACGTTTACTATCACTAGATGGAACTGTTAACGTTATCTTTGAGGCATTAGAGCGTAACATTAACACTTATTATCAGTCTTTATCCCAAGCACTGGCAAGAATGCACAGTCAGGGGTTGCAAGGTGAACAGTTGATGGCAAATTTTCTGAATAATTTGCATCAGACTTTACAAATACAATCTCCAGATGCTCCACCTTTAACCTTTGGATTAGATTCTGCAACAGAAGTACAACCTGTTTCTTCTGTTGCTGAGGAATTAATTCAGGATACTGTGACTGCGGACACTCAAGAACCTGAGATTGTGGAAAATCTGGAAGCAGTGCTTTCACAACTGACTGCACAACCAGCACCAGTTTCAGCAGTTGATAGTTTTATTAGGTCTAATATTAGTTCTGATGAAACTCCATCAGAGAATGGGGAGGAATTAATTCAGGATACTGTGACTGCGGACACTCAAGAACCTGAGATTGTGGAGAATTTGGAGGCAGTGCTTTCACAATTGACTGCACAACCAGCACCAGTTTCAGCAGTTGATAGTTTTATTAGTTCTAATATTAGTTCTGATGAAACTCCATCAGAGAATGGGGAGGAATTAATTCAGGATACTGTGACTGCGGACATTCAAGAACCTGAGATTGTGGAGAATTTGGAGGCAGTGCTGTTACAACTGAGGTCAGATGAGATTTCAAGTTCAGTTGCTGCTTCTTTTACCACCCCTGATGAAACTCAGTCAGAGAGTATTGATGAAGTAGATGAACTTTATGCGAGTTTGTTTGGTGGTGCAGATAGGATTAAATCAACAGAATCGACTACAGAATCTACTGCTGTGCCAGTGGTGACAAGTGAGGTAGATAACACTGCTGAGATTAGTGAAAGTATGTCAGCATCACTAATTATTCCAGAAGCACAAGAAGAAGCACAAGAGCTTAATGTGCAGGTGTCGTCAGAGAGTGTAGAGCAAGAGGATTTAAATATTTTTGAGCAGAGTAACAATTTTCCACCTGAAAATGCGGCTATGGTTGTAGAAACCACAGAGCCAGCATCATCTGATTTATGGGAAAAATCCTTGTTGCCAGAGGATACGCAATCACAAGCTGAATTTGCCAGCACTTCTACATTACTGAACTTTCATCCAGATAGTAGTGATACAATCACAGTCCTGACGGACTTGTTAGTTGATGTCTTCGGTGAAGAACAAGTTACAGAAGCTTTAGCTGTTGATGATCATCCAGACACGACAGAACTAGAGACTCCCATAGTTAGCTCTGCTGTAGAGGAATCGACAGAGACACAAAATTTAGCATCTGCTTACATTCTGGCTTCACCACAGGAAAATTTACTATCTATAGATAACACGGATACAGAGACGCAAGGTATACCGAATATTGTTTTAGATGAAGCGCAGTTGCAACAATTGGATCGAGATTTAACCAATTTTGATTGGCGGTTAAATTCTGAATCGCAACAGACAACGAATGTAGAAAGTTTGCAGGATTCGGTATCTGAAGGTCAGAATATTCTCCGGGATATCCTGGATACAGGAATGCAGTTGATGGAATCTCCTAGCAGCACAGCAACAGAAAATATCCCATTAGCTGCTGTTTCTAATGTGAATAGTCCGCAAAGTCCGCAAACTGAAAAAAAAAAGGAAGTCACAAATTCTTCACCAGAAGTTGCTTTGCTTGGCGATAACAAGTTAAGTGATAATTCTGTGTTGAGAGTCAACGACCCAAACTTTGTTTGGTATTTAGGAATTGATTTGGGTACAACTGGGATTTCCGCGGCGTTGTTGAATCGTTCGCAGTTGGTTGTGTATCCGATCTACTGGTCAACAGAAAATCCATTAGGTAATACTGCTTTTGAGCAATCTTTTCGTTTACCGGCAGAAGTTTATTTACCTACGGCTTCCATACCTCATTCAGACGCAGAAAGCAGAGAAAGTAGAGAAAATAGAGAAAATAGAGAAAATAGAGAAAATAGAGAGCAGACAACACCTGCGGCAGTGGCACAGGATCAAACTCACTCCACAACAGCACCGAAACAAAATCTTTACTCTGCTCATTTAAAGCCTTTTTTAGACATAGGGATTCCCTATAGAACTACGCAGCAAAAATGGGAACCTGTATTGCAGTTAAATGAATTTTCCGCAGGTCCTTTGATTTGGGTGGTGCGATCGCTCTCGAAGTTACTGTTAACTCTCAAGTCGGATCAAACTAGTACAACTCCGGCTTTAATTGCTCATGCTGTGGGCATAGATCCTCAAGTTTTCTCTGCGATTATGAATAATATTACCGGTGTTGTTTGTAGTTGTCCTTCTAGTTGGTCTGAACAATATCGTTTTAATGTGCGGGAAGCAATACTGGCTAGTCAGCTTGTTTCCCATCCCCAAGAGATATTTTTTGTGGAGGAGGCGATCGCTAGTTTGCTGCCAGAACTTAATCCTAGCAATTCTCCTTCAGTACAGTTGCATGATAATCAAGGTTTGCGTCCTTTAAAAACCAGTGAAAATTTCCATGGGGGTACAACCCTGGCTCTAAATATTGGTGCTACTGCTACAGAGATGGCATTGGTTGATTTACCGGCAGATTTGAGCCAATTAACATACAGAGATTTTATGCTTCACAGTTTTGCCTATGCTGGTAAGGCTATGGAGCAGGATATTATTTGTCAGTTGCTACTACCACCAAAATCTCGCCAACCCCGTGGGAGGTCAAAAGCTAACAGTAGCATTTCTAGTAGTAATCCTTGGCATTGGCAACCCTCAATTCCTGGTTTAGACCAGATACAATGGTCTAGTTTGAGTTTGGAAGCGTTAGAACTACCACGAGTTGGAGAACCGGATCTACTTTCCCGCATCCGCTTCCAGCAAAAGTTAGAAAGTTCTTTGTTGGGACAAGGATTGTTAGATGCTGCTCTGGCTCTGAAGCTGATTTTGCAACATCAAGAATCTTTCACTCTGGAGTTAGCAGATCAGTGCTGGATATTGCAGCGACGAGATTTGGAAACTCAGGTTTTTGTCCCCTACATACGTCGTCTCAACCGGGAACTGAATAAATTATTAGTAGCTCGTGGTATTCCTACGGAAGCTGTTGATCAGACAATTATTTCTGGTGGGGTGGCTGCTATTGCTACAGTCAACCGTTGGTTAAGACAAAAACTTCCCAATGCCAAAATTATTCAGGATTTATATCTGGGTGAAAATGGCGCTCCTAAATGTAGTCGGGTGGCTTATGGGTTGGCTACCTTACCTCTACATCCCCAGGTTTTAGAAGTACCTAAACAACAGTATACAGATTACTTCTTGTTTTCGGAATTGCTGAAAATTTTACCGCATAGCTCAGGTGGTGAAACTATGCGTTCTCTATCTTTTGGTGAAATTCTGCAATTGTTTGAGAATCGTGGCATCAATACCCGCATTTGTCAACAGCGTTTGCTGGCTTTTTTGGAAGGTGAACTACCTGCTGGTTTAATACCTACTGCTGCTGAAATCTTACCAGAACCAGATGATAAACTTCTTTCAGGGCAAACATCTTTAAATTCTCTGTGGTTAGCAAAAACTTCTCAGGAAAATCCTGATTATCAGGCGATCGCCTCTGCACCATTGTTTCAAAAACAAGGAAATCTCACATATCGTCCCAATTCTCAACAACTTCTATTGTTGCGTCGTTATCTGGATGCTATCAAAGCTAGTTCTTTACAATCACTAGAAGAACCTTTAGCGGTTAACTTGATCTCAACTGTTAGCCAATAAATAGGGGTTGCTGAGAAAGTCTTTTCGTGGAGAAAGGGAACAGGGAGGAAAATTTTAGATTTTAGATTTTAGATTTTAGATTTTAGATTTTAGATTGGAGATAACAAAAACAATCCAAAATCCTTGCATCCAAAATCCAAAATTAATAACTCCTGACTCCTGTAAGGGCGTTCGCGAAGCGTGCTGGAAGCATCAGCATTCGGGCGATAAATTATCAATTTTCTGAAAAGGTTATTTTCCTGTAAGGGCGAAGCATTCGGGCGATAAATTATCAATTTTGATCACAGGTTATTTTCCGAATGCTTCGCCCCTACTTCGCCCCTACGACTCCTGAATTTTTACACTTTGACTTTTGAATTGCAATTATCTAGGACTTACGCAAGATATGACTAAAAACCTTATTCTTGCGTAGGGGTAATTCATGAATTACCCCTACTTTCGTTCCCTTTTGCGTAAGTCCTGTTATCCTTTAACACTGCTACCTGTATCTGTGGGGACAATAAACCTTTGTAAAAAGAGAAATAACAGCAAAACTGGAGCAATTGAAATTACAGATCCAGCTGCTACTAATCGCCAATCTAAAGAAAATGTACCTGCTAATTTAGCCACTCCCAAGGGTAAAGTATATAAACTCTCATCTTGGATAACAATTAACGGCCATAAAAAGTCACTCCAAGCACCAATAAATACAAAAATAGCCAGAGTTATTAGTGCTGGTTGAATAGCGGGTAACATCACAAACCACCATAATCCTAACTCAGAACTACCATCCATGCGGGCGGCTTCTTCTATTTCTTTAGGCACTCCCATAAAAGCTTGTCTTAATAAAAAAATGCCAAAAGCAGAAGCTAAACTGGGAAAAATCATTCCTAAATAACTATTTGTTAACCCTAACTGCACCGTCAAAATATATAAGGGAATCATGACTATTTGAAAGGGAATCATAATTGTAGAAACAATCGCAATAAAAATTCCATTCCGTCCTAAAAATGATAATCTGGCTAAAGGATAAGCGGCTAAAGAACAAAACATTAAATTCAAAATTACAGTCAATACAGACACCAAAATACTATTATATAAATATTGCCCAAAAGGTAAAGATTGCCAAACACGAGAGAAATTATTTAAAGTCGGTTGAATGGGTAATAACTGGGGTGGAGACTGTAAAAGATTTTCGGTGGGTGATTTTAAGGCTGTACTAATGAGCCATAATAAGGGAAACAGGGTGAGGAGTGCGATCGCTGTCAATAATCCGTATATGATGAAGATTTGTCGGTTTGATTTTTGGATGTTCATATTTTTGTCTCACTCAAAGACGCAAAGTAATAAGAATTAAGTACCTGGGCAAAATTAATTTAACATTTTTGGAACAAACAAAAATCCCTGTATTCCTTATCTGTTACCTCTTACCTGTTACCTGTTACCTGTTCCCTGTTCCCTGTTACCTGTTCCCTCTCCCAAATATAAAATTTATTTTGCACGACTACTTATCTGTTATGCTGCTTTTGATATTGATTAAACTAACCGCAAAGTACGCAAAGTACACAAAAGAAGAAAAGAAGTCTTCTTTCCGTTTGAAGGTAGGAGTTCAGTTTTTGGAATAAGCACATGAAGAATACCCTAAATATTGTACTTTTTCTGGTAATATGTTGTGTAAGTTATTTGGGATAAGCAACTATGATATCACCACCACAACTATTAACAGATCCATTTTTACAACTACCAACAGAAAATTCTGTGCGTGTAGTTTGGTTTACTGAGTTTGCCGGTGATAAACATTTGGTTGTTTACGGTGATAAATTTGATAGAAATTCAATTGCAAAAACTACTAAACTTAGTCGTGTTCGGGAAGATCAAGAGTCAAGAGTAGCAGATCAAAAGGCAAATGGGCAAGTTTATCAACAACCTGTAAAAAGAGATATTTGGCGACATGAAGCTGAAGTTACTGGTTTAACTCCTAATCTGCGAGTTCCCTATTTTGTCACCAGTATACGAGAAGATGGGAAAAAGGTTAATAGTGAGGTTTTTACTCTTGCACCTACTCCAAAACCCGGTACACCGTTAAAAGTTCTCCTCACATCTGATCATCAATTAAAACCAATGACAGCAGCAAATTTACAAAAAGTTGTGGAAACTGTGGGGAGAGTTGACGGTGTATGGTTTGCTGGAGATTTAATTAATGTTCCAGATCGTGCTTCTGAATGGTTTGATGATAATCGCGGAAATGCTTTATTTTCAGGTTTACAAGGTCGTGGTAATTATACAATGGAATCTAATGATGGTGTCAAGGTTACTTACACTGGTGGGAAAATTATTCAAAATGCCCCTATGTTTCCTTGTATTGGTAATCATGAAGTCATGGGAAGATATCAGAGAAAAAAGAGTTTAAATGATGAATTTAATGATACTGTTCCCCGTGAAGTAGCTGAAAATTTGTATGGTCAAAAATCTTTAATAGATAATTCTTTTAATACTATCACTTACGAGGAAATTTTTACTTTACCTGAAACTAAATCAGGAGGAAAAACCTATTACGCTGTGACTTTTGGTAATGTCCGTTTGGTGGTTTTGTATATTACTAATATGTGGCGACATCCTCAATTAAATTCAGAGAGAAAAGGTAGATATATAGAACCAGAAACAGATTTGAATAATCCTGAAAATTGGGGTTATGGACAGTTAATTTTTGAACCTAGTTTTAAAGGAAGTGATCAATATAATTGGTTGCAGGAAGAATTAAAAAGTCCTGAATTTCAACAGGCAAAATATAAGGTGGTTATGTTCCATCATCCTCCTCATACGTTGGGTGATAATATTGTTCCAGCTTACACTAATCCTTTACAGATTATTGAAAAAGATCAAACAGGAAATATTAAATCTGTAAATTACGAATATCCCAAAAATGCAGATTACATTATTCGTGATGTGATTCCTTTATTAGAAGCTGCTAAAGTGCAGTTAGTATTTTATGGACATTCCCATTTATGGAATAGGTTTGTTAGTTCTAGTGGAATGCACTTTTTAGAAACTTCTAATGTTGGTAATTCCTATGGTGCTGCTTGGGGTGAAAGAAAGCGATATATTCCTGTAAATTATTCAGAAGATAATTATACTAGAATTGGTGATCCTAATGGTTTAGAACCAGTTATACCAACGATTTCTTCATTATTAGGAGAAGATGGTCAACCTTTACCTTATATTGCTAGTAATGAGATTACAGTTTTCAGCATTTTCGACACGGGAACAGGTACTATTAGTAGTTATCGCTTTAATACCAAAAAACCTGATTCGCAAGTTGTAAAATTTGATCAATTTGTGATTGGTAATTGATAATAGTTGATAGTTGATAGGGAAACATCAAATTTATTACCCAGTCACCAGTCACCAGTCACCAGTCACCAGTCACTAGTCACCAATCACCAGTCACCAATCACCAGTCACCTATATTAGATAAAATTTCTTGCGCTCTTTTGATATTATTACTTACAGAATTAGCTGAAGTTTGTAAAGCTGCTTTTTCTGTATCGTTGAGAGTCAATTCTAAAATACTCTCGACTCCACCACATCCTAAACGACAAGGAACACCAATCACTACATCATTTAAACCATATTCACCTTGTAAATAAGCTGCAACTGGTAATAAGCGAGACTGATTTAATAAAATAGATTCTACCATCAAAGAAGTGGCAGAAGCAGGAGCAAAAAACGCGCCGCCTGTGTGCATTAATTCCACAATTTCTGCGCCGCCATTGCGTGTTCTTTGTACTAACTGTTCAATTTTTTCTGCATCTAATAATTCTGTAATCGGAATACCATTAACAGTAGCATAACGGGCTAAAGGAACCATTAAATCACCGTGACTTCCTAAAACCATTGCTTTGACATCCGCAGGTAAAACCCCTAATTCTAAAGCAATGAAAGTTTCAAATCTTGCTGAGTCTAAAACTCCAGCCATTCCCATGATTTGATTTCTGGGTAAACCTGTAACTTGCCAAGTTAAATAAGTCATCACATCTAAAGGATTTGTGACGACAATAAAAATAGCATGGGGAGAATGGGCGATCGCATTTTTTGCCGCTTCAACCACAATTTTGGCATTGATTTTTAGCAAATCATCCCTACTCATTCCCGGTTTGCGGGGAAAACCAGCGGTAATGACAACAATATTAGAATTAGCCGTATCTGCATAATTATTAGTACCGCTAATTTGCCGATTATGTAATTCTAATCCCCTCGCTTCTAACAAATCTAAAGCTAAACCTTGGGGCATTCCTTCGACAATATCTAACAATACTACATCGGCCAAATTTTTCTCAGCGATGCGTTGGGCTAAAGTGCTACCAACTCTACCCGCACCCACAATAGTTACACGGGGAGATTTACAGGAAACAGGGGAAGAAGGTAAATCAGACATAAGAAATATTTTCTTGACAATTGCAATTCCTGACTAATAGTAGAGTCAATACTTTTCGGTTAAGCCCAAAAAATAAAATTCTGTAGGTTGGGTTGAGGAACGAAACCCAACATTTATAGACATTTCTTGGGTTTTACTTTGTTCAACCCAACCTACAAAAATCCTTAACCGAACAGTATTGATAGTAGAGTAGATTAGTAGATATTGATATCCACTGAAGTTAGAAATTTAATTTCTAATTTAATTTGGAGCATCCCAATTTGGAAAAAAATCACCGCAGCAAAACCAAAAAATCTCTTAAATTCTTTTACCTTTGTGTCCTTTGCGCCCTTTGCGGTTCAATCATATCCAGTTCCTTGGATTATTTTATTTCCTTGGATAGAAATAAATTTACAAATTTGGGAAACTCCCAATTATTTAGTCATCTTTAGATGACTTCAGCTATTAGCAAGGAACTTAAGTTCCTTGCGGTAATTGTACACTAAAGCACAACCTTTGTTATGCAAACTCTTCCAATTGTTCTAATTTTAACCAAATATTGGGAGTTGGTACTTTTCCGAACTTCACCAAAGCGTAATCACCTTTAATATCTACTATTTCCCCTGGACTATCAAATAAATAGGAGGGAAAGCGAGTATCACTAGCTTTTGCTTCTACACTATTTTCCAACTTCTCGCGCACAGCACGAACCATATTTCCTTTTTTTACAGCCATGAGTTCCTCTGACGATTCATCAACGCTTTTACTAAGAATTTTATCTTGTGGGAAGATCAAAGGCAGATTTTCTTGAGTTAAAAAAGAGCAGAAACCCAGATACACGCAAGGTATTAAATACCTAAACAATACGGTTGACAATTGTCCATACTTCTCCATCAGAACGAACATGGGGAACTGAAATGGTTTTGAATCCGGTAATGAACGGTTTATAGTACACTTGCCAATACATGGGGCTAAGTTCATCAGCACAAGCTTTGAGTAGTTTAATTTCTTCTGCTAGTTCTTGTGCGAGTTCATTTACCCTTTGGGCGTGAATTTCGGCTACTTTTTTCGCTGCTTCTAATTCTTGTTGTTGTTGAGCAAGACGTTTAGAAAAAGTCAGTGAACCATTTAACTGAGCTTGTTTTTGTTGTTTTTGTTTTTCTAAAAAAGCGATCGCATTATCTATACCTTGAATTTCTGCCGCAATTTTGGGATTTTCCCTAGCTTGACGGCGATAAGCTTCAACTATTGCCAAATTTGTATTATTTTCACTAGATTCTATACTATTTTGAGTTAATGCAGCCCTTTCTCTTAGGAGAGCTTGAATTTGTGAGTTGAGTTCTTTGATTTCTACTTGAATTTTATCCATATATATATTATAATGATAAGCTAAGGTAAATTTTAGCCCAAAGTGCGATTTCTTACAAAACATTAATAAACCGAGTATTATATGTGTACGTTCGCAAATTAAATGTCGCTTTTCGCAACTTATGTCGCAATAGAATTTAATAGCTGAAACCTTTACTATGTAAGGAGTATAGCCTATTTATCTCTACCACAGACCAATTTGCCTATTTTGCATATTGTATGTCGCAAATCAAGGCAAAACTGAAATTTCATCTCATCCAGTGGCTTGCTAAATCACCCAACCTCACTATTAAATCTCAAATAAATAAGGCAGTAGCAGATACTCTTGGTGTTTATAATCGTCATTTGGAAGCTTAATTTGATAGATTGCGACAATTAAGCTGCTATATCCTGTGAATACAAATACTGCTGAAACCCGATAAATACTTCACTGATATTAGCAACGCTACCTAATTCTTTAATAGCATCATGAATAGTATGGTATTTCAACTCTAATAATTGGGGTAACTTAGATCGATCCAGTTCTTCTACTCCATCTTTAATATATTGATCCAAGACAAAATCAAGAAATTCCTGTTGTTTACCTACATATTTAGAGAAAATTAACGATTTATGAGCTAAAACCCTTTCCCGACGGCTAATAGGTACAGCAGCATAAGCAATATAAGCTAATACATCATATAAATCACTTTTTTCCGCATTAATTAAACGGCTAATTACTGTTAATTGTTCTGCATCATAACCTTTTTCTGATAATCCTTCTAACAGTGCTTTTCGAGTATCTGGACGACTCCAAATAGTTCTTAATTCATTTTCATTTTTAAACAATTCGGGAATTTCACCAAAAAGCCTTTCTATAAATTCTGCGGACGTTATGGGTTTACCGTCTACACTCCAAAAGCTGGTAGATATTTGATGTTGAATAGTTCTTTCCTTACCATCTCCTAATTTAACTTTAATTATTTTAGGTGTGGTATCTTCTGTTTTTTCGGTTCTTTCTTTTGTGGTATTCTTATCTGTATTTGGTGATAATTCCCGTGCTTTTCTGTTGGTAACTTTTACAGGTTCTTGGGGTTCACCATCCCATTCTGGATCGTTAAAATGTTCATAAGCTTTGACAAAATCATAAATAGTAAAATAATCCTTACCATCATATAACCGAGTACCACGACCGATAATTTGTTTAAATTCAATCATGGAATTAATAGGACGCATTAAAACTATATTCCGCACATTGCGAGCGTCAACTCCGGTAGAAAGTTTTTGAGAAGTTGTTAAAATAGTAGGAATATTTTTTTCATTATCTTGAAAATTCTTCAGGTGTTGTTCTCCTAATTTTCCATCATTAGCTGTCACTCTGTGGCAATAATTAGGATTATGACTAATCTTGATTTGATTGATTAAATTTCTTACCGCTAGGGCATGATCTTGGTTAGCACAAAATACTAGAGTTTTTTGATTTTGATCTATTTCCTCCATGAACAATTGCACTCGGTAGCGTTCCCGTTCTTCAATTTCAATAATGCGGTTAAAGTCTGTTTCTGTATAGGTTTTTTCATCATCTATCGCCCCTTCTATGACATCATCATCAGGACTGTAAATATATTCATCTAAACTAGTTTCTATTTCCCTGACTTTAAAGGGAGTTAAAAACCCATCATTAATACCATCTTTTAAAGCATAAGTATAAACTGGTTCGCCGAAATAAGCGTAAGTATCAGCATTATTTTTGCGTTTGGGTGTAGCAGTAAGTCCTAGTTGTACCGCAGGGGAAAAGTATTCTAAAATTCCTCGCCAGGTGCTTTCGTCACTTGCTCCCCCTCGGTGACATTCATCAATAATAATAAAGTCGAAAAAGTTGGGGGGATAGTCGTTAAATTTGGGGGTGTTGTCTTCGACTTCGCTCAGACAACTGCTCAGAGAACCGCTTTTTTTAGTCATGAAGGTTTGGAAAATTGTAAAAAAGATGCTGCCATTTTTGGGAACTCGACCCCGTTTTTTGATGGTTTCGGGATCTATGCGAACTAAAGCATCATCAGCAAAGGCAGAAAAGGCGTTAAAAGCTTGGTCGGCGAGAATATTACGATCTGCTAAAAATAGTATTCTAGGGCGGCGTGTGGTCACTGAGCGACTTGTACTGAGCGAAGTCGAAGTAAGTCGAAGTGTGGGGTTATAGTTCAAGTTCCATCGGCTTTGGAAGAGTTTCCAGGCCAGTTGGAAAGCGATAAAAGTTTTACCTGTACCAGTGGCCATGGTTAATAAAATTCGGTTTTGTCCTTGAGCGATCGCCTCTAACACATATTTGATGGCATTATGTTGATAGTATCGAGCTTCCCACGTACCGCTTTTGTCTTCAAAGGGAATAGTTGCAAAGCGATCGCGCCATGTATTCGCTTCGCTGGTTTCGACTTCGCTGGTTTCGACTTCGCTGGTTTCGACTTCGCTGGTTTCGACTTCGCTCAACCGCCAGGTAGCTTTCCAGAGTTCATCGGGAGTGGGATATTTGTTGATATAACCTTCTTTTCCGGTGTGCATATCTACTTGGTAAATGCCCACACCATTGGTAGAATATGCAAAGCGAGTTTTTAATTTTTCGGCGTATTTTTTCGCCTGTGCTAGACCTTCTGTATCGGGTAAATCGCGTTTTTTAGCTTCAATAACAGCGAGTTTTTCACCACGATAAACTAATACATAATCAGCGATGTCTGCTTTAGCCCGTTTACCATTGCCAATTAAACGGCCAGGGGCGATGACTTCTCGACGGATGCGGCTATTTTCAACTACTCCCCAACCAGCAGCAGTAAGGGCGGGGTCAATTAATTCGGCGCGGGTTTCGGCTTCGTTCATTGGACAGTTGACAGTTGACAGTTGACAGTTGACAGTTGACAGTAGTTAAGTAAATTTAACTTAATTTGTAGTGTTAGTTTGGATTATCTTCTATTTGATTTTCTTCTTCATATTTGGCGATCGCTTCTTCAATTATTTCATTACTCACATCTGAAATATCGGATTTAGAATAGATCGTAGTGAGTATGATGGCTTGGGCAGTTTTCACATAATAAATGACTCGATAACCTCCACTTTTTCCTTTTTGAATGTTGCTATTTTTCAGACGAACTTTAAACACCTGATATTTCAGCCCAGAAATTCTATCTCCAGGAGTTTCTCCTGTTTGCAGTTGTTCAATTAAGGGTTGAATATCACTGCGAATTGAACGATAGCGTTTAGCAAGTTCTCTTAAATCCCTTTGAAATCGAGGTGTAAGAGCAATTTGGATCAATGGTTCACTCTGCATCAATACCATCCCACATTTGTGAAAGGGGTAGAGTTTGCCCACTTAAAGCCTCTCTGATGCCTTGATGAATACCTTCGATGACGATTTCTGTAGGTGTTTCTTCCGCAGATAATTCTTCTTGTAAGCCTAGACGAAAGTGGTGGATTATATCATAGATTTCTGCTAATTTATCTTCAGGAATGTCTCGCAGTTCTTGGATAATTTGATCAATCAACATAAATTAAATTTTGGGAAATTTTCGGTTAGTGGTTAATCATCAATAAGTTGTGCTGTATTTATTATGGCTCATCTTGAGAATATGGCAGTCGGCGACGGGCAGTAGCGATCGCTTCTTGTAGTTTAGCTTGTAACAACTCTTTAAGTGGTAACACGGTCAGGTATGAGGCAACATGAATACCACTTTTATCTAGTTCTAGCAATTAGATTTGCTCTAAAACACTTTTTTGTTGATTTTACAAGGGTTTCGGGAATTGAGAGTTGCTAATCTCGATTTGCTCTAAAACACTTTTTTGTTGATTTTGCGAGGGTTTCAGGAATTGAGGGTTGCTAATCTCGATTTGCTCTAAAACACTTTTTTAAGATAATCATGCGGCTACTTGCCCCTTTTCGGTTTTCGAGTTATCTGCTGTTAATTCCCCTGCAAAGGCTTTTTGCAAGATGCTTTGTTTCAGTTCTTTTAATGCGGCGATTTTTTGAAGGTAGATATTTTCAAGGCGTTGGGTTTCAGTAAATAATTCATCAATTTTTTGTGCAATATTTATTTGATCTGAAATACTAGGAATCCATGTACTATATCTAAAAAGATGATCTCGGTTTACCTTCGGCATTCCTGCTCGGTCTGAACCTGAAATTGCATAATTTGTAAAATCTCGACTCATAAGAATATAAAATAAGAAATCTCTGTTTAATTCTTCATTATTAGGAAGTAGTGGATAAACATCTGCACTACAAAGACCACTAAAATCAGGTCTACAAGCTTTCATTAAGTAAGGACGAATTTTACTATAGAGAACCATAGTTTCATCAAAAAGAAATTTTCCAGATATTAGTTGTTCTTGTCTGGCAGTTTTAACCTCTATTAGTTCCCCAGTCATAGAAATCATATTACCTGCGCCAATATGTGGTAAATCAATAAACTCTGGTTGTCGAGGATCAACGAGTTTAGATGTAATACTGCAAACATCCTCTAATTTCTTCTCTTCCCAACCTTCGCCTTTTTGACTAAAAATAGAATTTAGATAACTTTCAAATAGTTCCCGTGCATTGCTGAGGTTTTTTTCTGTGTTGCTTATTGCTCTATCAATCCCCTCAAATGCTTCATCCAATATTGCTACAATTCTCTTTTGTTCTGGAAGTGGTGGTAAATTAATTAGAATTTCTTTAAGAACTTTTACAGAAGCAACATTTTTAATTGCAACGCCCATAGAAAGGTTTAAAATTTGATTTTGAAAATTTGGACTACTCATCCAATATTTTAAAAAATTAGCATTAATATCCTGTCTAGGAGCAAGTTTCAGAAGAGCTTGGTTTATAATTCCTTTATGAATACCATCAGGAACTATTGCAACTTTTCCCATAGTTCCCGAACAACTCATAATTAAATCACCTGGAAAAATCTCAAATCTCTTCATCTCTTGATATTTTGATTCATTAATAAAATATCGAATTTCCTTGAACTGATTATAAATTGCGTGTTGTTGCTCATAAACCGCATATCCAGAACTTTTAAAACAGGATTTTTTAAGACTACCTCCAAATGGTCCGCGAATGAAATCACATAAACTTCCTAAAGTTTTTACTTCCCAACCTTCTCTCATAACATCCCTCCAATATCTGCCAAAATATCAGCACTTTCCAGATCCAAAACTGTAATTTCATCCAAAATATCCTGGGGTTCTCTTAACATCACTTCTTCCCCCTTAGTGGGATTCTTCACTGATAAATCAAACGACTCCTGATCAATATCAGCAACATCCACCAACCAAGACTTTTCCGACTCTGCAAAAGTAGCTTGTAACTCCACAAACTCCCGTAAATCATCATCATTTAAAGGATTAGTTTTCCCCAAACTTCGCCCCGGATCTAATTGATAATACCAAATCTTTTTAGTCGCCATTTGTTCATTTATAGACTTACCTTGATTAAAAATCGGTGTAGTCTGAATAGCGTCTAAAGGCGTTCCCTGAGCGGAGTCGAAGGGAACTTTCTCAAAAAATAAAACTACAGTTTTCACCCCCGCCCCGATAAAAGTACCCCCAGGACAATCTAAAATAGTATGCAAATTACAACTACTCAAAAGCTCTTGACGCAAAGCACGGGAAGCATTATCAGAATTAGAAAGAAAGGTATTTTTAATAACTACCGCCGCCCTACCACCAACCTTCAACATTTTGATAAAATGCTGTAAAAATAAAAACGCTGTTTCTCCAGTTTTAATATTAAAATTGTTCTGTACTTCCTTCCGTTCCTTCCCCCCAAAAGGAGGATTAGCTAAAATCACATCAAAACGATCTTTATCTTGAACATCACTAAGATTTTCCGTCAAAGTATTAGTATGAATAATATTCGGGGCATCAATCCCATGTAAAATCATATTCATGATGCCAATAACATAAGCTAAACTTTTCTTTTCTTTCCCTGTAAAAGTATTTTTTTGCAGTATTTCCAGTTGTTTAGTAGTTAAATTACCCCTGGGTTGAGCGAAGCCGAAACCCTGTCTTAAATAATCATAACTTTCACATAAAAAACCCGCCGAACCACAAGCACCATCATAAATTTTTTCCCCGATTTTCGGCTTGATCACCTGAATTATTGCCCGAATTAAAGGACGTGGTGTATAATATTCTCCACCATTACGCCCCGCATTTCCCATATTCTTGATTTTCGCTTCATAGAGATGGGATAACTCATGTTTTTCCTGCTGGGATCTAAATCTTAATTCATCAATAAATTCCAACGCATCCCGCAAACTATAACCACTTTGAAACTTATTTTTTATCTCGCCAAAAATTTCCCCAATCTTATATTCTATGGTATCTGAACCGCTAGACCGTTCCTTAAAACTCCGTAAATAAGGGAATAACTGATCATTTACATAATCAATCAAATCATCACCAGTCAAGGCATGATCATGATCTAATTTACCCTGCTTACTGAGCGAAGTCGAAGTATTTTTTGGTGCTGCCCAAACAGACCAACGATGTTTTTCATCAATAATAAACGCATAAGATTCGCCACTTAATTTTGCTTTATCAAATCGTTCCTGTTCTAAATCATCCAAATACTTCAAAAACAATAACCATGAAGTTTGTTCAGTGTAATCTAACTCTGTAGTACACCCGGCCTCTTTCCAGAGAACATCATCAATATTTTTAAAAGTTTGCTCAAACATTTACTGTACTGTAGGATTTTTAATATTAATGGTTTAGCTTAAAATATTACACCAAAACTGACCAGGCAAGTTAGCAAAAAATTATACATGATAAAAAAATCGGGATGACTGGATTCGAACCAGCGGCCCCTTCGTCCCGAACGAAGTGCGCTACCAAGCTGCGCTACATCCCGTAAAAAAAATATGCTTATCAAGACTAGTATATCATAACCATAGCCAAATAAAAAAACAAAATATTTTATAAAGGACTTTGCTTGCTAGGATTATAGTTGTATAACTTCAGTAAACAAAGCGGATTGTGACTGTAAAACCAGACTGGTTGCGGGTAAAAGCACCGCAGTGGGAGCGCGTTGGTAACGTTAAAGAAATTTTACGGGATTTAGCCCTGAATACAGTTTGTGAAGAAGCATCCTGTCCCAACATTGGCGAATGTTTCAACGCTGGAACTGCTACATTTTTAATTATGGGTCCAGCCTGTACCAGAGCTTGTCCTTACTGTGATATTGACTTTGAGAAAAAACCCAAACCCTTAGATCCCACCGAACCCGCAAGACTCGCGGAGGCTGTTCGCAGAATGCAGCTAAATCACGTCGTGATTACTTCCGTGAACAGAGATGATTTAGTAGATGGTGGTGCGTCCCAGTTTGTTAAGTGTATTAACGCAGTTCGTGAAGTATCACCCAAAACTACTATTGAAGTGCTAATTCCTGATTTATGCGGAAACTGGGATGCACTAGAAATCATACTCCAGGCTAAACCAGAAGTCACAAACCATAATACGGAAACCGTCCCACGTTTGTATCGTCGAGTACGTCCCCAAGGTGACTATCAAAGAACGATGGTTCTGTTAGAACGTACTCACCAAATTTGCCCTAGCACTTACACCAAATCTGGTATCATGGTCGGCTTAGGTGAAACAGATGCCGAAGTTCGCCAAGTCATGCAAGATTTACGATCAGTAAAATGTGATATTTTGACCATTGGGCAATACCTCCAACCCAGTCAAAAACATCTGCAAGTTACTGATTTTATTACTCCTGAACAATTTGCAGCTTGGCAAGCTTATGGTGAAGAAATCGGATTTTTACAAGTTGTTTCTTCCCCCTTGACAAGAAGCTCCTATCATGCTGAACAAGTCAGGGAATTAATGAAACGTTATCCCAGATAGGGGACTGGTGACTGGTGACTGGTGACTGGTGACTGGGGAGAAAATTCTTTCCCTGTTCCCTGTTCCCTTCTTCCCCAATTACTAATTACCAATTACCCATTATCCATTACCCATTACCAATGACCAAAACGATCGCTATTTTAGGTGCAGGTGCTTGGGGTACAACCCTGGCAAATTTAGCACGTGCAAATGATCATCAGGTGCGTTTATGGTCACGCCAGGGTGATCTTTCCTTAGAGGATGTTGTTAAAAATGCCGAAATAGTCCTATCCGCTATATCTATGAAAGGTGTACAGGATGTAGCGTTATCGGTTAAATCTTGTCAAGTATCTCCACAGACAATATTTGTTACCGCTACCAAAGGTTTAGATGCGAAAACAACCCGTACACCTTCCCAAATTTGGCAAACCGAATTTCCTGATCATTCAGTAGTTGTCCTTTCAGGCCCTAATTTATCTGAAGAAATTTCTCAGGGTTTACCCGCTGCTACCGTAGTAGCCAGCAAAAATACCGCTGCTGCCCAAGTCGTGCAACAAGTCTTTTCTTCTGGACGTTTTCGTGTGTATACTAACTCTGATCCGGTAGGTGTGGAACTAGGTGGTACACTCAAAAACGTGATGGCGATCGCATCTGGTGTCTGTGATGGTTTGCATTTGGGAACTAATGCCAAAGCAGCTTTAGTAACTCGCGGCTTGACAGAAATCATTCGTATTGGTAAAGTTTTAGGCGCAAAAACGGAAACTTTTTATGGTTTATCCGGTCTAGGAGATTTGTTAGCCACCTGCAACAGCCCCTTAAGCCGTAATTATCAAGTCGGCTATCAGTTGGCCAGTGGAAAAACGCTGACAGAAATTCTCGCCTCTTTACCAGGAACCGCTGAAGGTGTAAACACTTGTCAAGTTTTGATGCAAATATCCCAGGAGCAAAATATTACTATGCCTATTACTGAGCAGGTTTATCGGTTATTGGAAACTCAAGTTACACCCAAACAGGCATTAGATGAACTCATGTTAAGAGATACTAAGCCAGAATATCACCAATAAATTAATGGCTTGCACCATGCTCCACTATAAGCATTATTTCGTAACTCACATCTGCTAATTACCAAATAATCACTAAAGAAATTGTTAAATCGTCAGGAAACTACTTCCCCCATCATGTAAATATAACTATGTAGTTTATCAACAGCAAAATTACTAGGGATAGAATTGTACATAGTTATGAAAATAACCGTAAATATTCCTAGAACATCTCAGTTAACTAAGTCAGTGATTACCGCAAAAAGCAGGTAAATGAAGTCAACAATTGATGTACTTTTTATTTACTTTCCCTATGTACCAAGAAGCTTTGACTGCTATACAGACGTTCGTCCTTAGAGAAGTTCCACCAGAACATCTCTACATACCGCTACTGTGTTTCCAGCCTGGCTGTAGCTAGAAACGTCTATGAGTTCAATCAAAAACCTACAGTCACCAAAAAAATTCGGTAAAAGTGTATCCCTAAGTGAGTTCAAGAATCTAATTTTATACCATTAATAATTTTGGTTGTAGCTTAGGTAGGGTAAGTTGAGTTGTGTACTAGCGAATTATATTCGCCACCTACTTTTCAGACAGCCCCGCAGAATTAGTACAATCTTCCTTCTGCAAAGAATTGTACTGCAAAATTCAATTGTGTTATTTCATCGTGAATTACGGGAACAATAGCAACAGTTGATGATCTGACCGTAATTTTAGCGATTTTAGCTGACCGTAATCTATTAGTACCTTCACAATTAAGACATTATGCCCGCAACATCTTTTCACACAGATGCAGCCTACGATTCCCAAAAGTCTAACCTAACATTAGACTCTGATCTAAATTCTGATCTCAATATTGATGAGGGTGATTTGTCCCTAGATGAACTACAAGATATAGAAATAGCTGCTGTTGATCCTCATAACTTGGCTGCAAATAATACCAACCGTCGTAGTACAGACCTAGTACGTTTATACCTTCAAGAAATTGGCCGAGTACGTTTGTTAGGGCGGGATGAAGAAGTTTCCGAAGCTCAAAAAGTACAGCGATATTTGCGGATGCGGATCGTGCTTGCTAACGCAGCAAAACAAGGTGACGCTGTAATTGCCCCTTATCTGAATTTAATAGAAGTTCAGGAGCGTTTAGTATCTGAATTAGGACACCGCCCCTCATTAGAAAGATGGGCTAAAACTGCTGGCATAGAATTATCCGAGCTTAAACCTACATTATCAGAAGGTAAAAAACGCTGGGCGGAAATTGCCAAGTTGACAGTAGAAGAACTTGATGAAATTCAATCTCAAGGACTTCAAGCCAAAGAACACATGATCAAGGCTAACTTGCGCCTTGTAGTATCTGTTGCCAAAAAGTATCAAAATCGTGGCTTGGAATTATTAGATTTAGTACAAGAAGGTACTTTAGGATTAGAACGAGCAGTAGAGAAATTTGATCCTACAAAGGGTTATCGTTTTAGTACCTATGCTTATTGGTGGATACGTCAAGGAATAACCAGAGCGATCGCTACTTCCAGCCGGACAATTCGCCTACCTGTTCATATTACCGAAAAACTCAACAAAATCAAAAAAGCACAACGGAAAATTGCTCAAGAAAAAGGTCGTACACCTACTTTAGAAGATTTAGCACTTGAGTTAGATATGACACCTACCCAAGTGCGGGAAGTGTTGTTGCGAGTTCCTCGTTCTGTTTCACTAGAAACCAAAGTAGGGAAAGACAAAGACACCGAGTTAGGAGATTTATTAGAAACTGATAGCGTTACCCCAGAAGAAATGTTAATGCGAGAATCTTTACATAAAGATTTGCAGCATTTACTAGCAGATTTAACCACCCGTGAACGTGAAGTGATTTTGATGCGGTTTGGTTTATCCGATGGACATCCCTATTCATTAGCCGAAATAGGCCGCGCTTTAGACCTCTCACGAGAAAGAGTACGACAAATAGAATCCAAAGCCTTACAAAAACTTCGCCAACCCAAGCGCCGTAACCTCGTCCGCGACTATTTAGAATCTTTAAGTTAGGGTGATTGGTGATTGGTGATTGGTGATTGGTGATTGGTGATTGGGAAGATGAATAACCCAATGCCCCATGCCCCATGCCCCATGCCCAATAACAACTAACAAACATTCTCAATAAGTTAGGATTGTTGCAAATTGCTCCTAATATTTGTTATATTCTCAATTAACAGGCTTTGTTGAGAAAATTTAGTATGACTGTCTACACAACTGGTTCACTTAAGGCAGAACTAAACGACCGAGGCTGGCGTTTAACTCCTCAACGAGAAACAATTCTACATATATTTCAAGAACTTCCCCAGGGTGAACATTTAAGTGCTGAGGATCTTTATCATCGCCTAGAAAGTGATGGTGAGGGTATCAGTTTATCAACCATCTATCGCACCCTCAAGTTAATGTCCAGGATGGGAATTTTACGGGAACTAGAGTTGGGTGAAGGACATAAACACTATGAAATTAACCAACCTTACCCCCATCATCACCACCATCTGATTTGTGTTCGTTGTAATACTACAATTGAGTTCAAAAACGATTCAATTTTGAAAATCGGTGCAAAAACAGCCCAAAAAGAAGGTTATCACTTATTAGATTGTCAATTAACTATTCATGCTGTTTGTCCCAAATGCCAACGGGCATTAATGCCACTTTAGCTAATGTGTCAGGAGTCAGGAGTCTTAGGGGCGAAGCATTCGGAAAATAGCCTTGGACGAGAATTGATAATTGATGTCCCGAATGCTTCACCTGTACAGGAGTCAGAATATTTGATCAATCAGCATAGGAATCAATAAGTGATTGGTGATTGGTGATTGGGCGGATGAATAACCTAATGTTCAATGCCCAATAACTAATTTTCTTCTATAGCTGCTTCTGCTTCATGGACTAAATTTCTCAAATTTTCCAAAGTTTCTAAATTGACATCTTCCCATAAACCTCGTTTGTGTGCTTCTAGCAACCTTTCAGCTATATCTCGCAAAGCCCAAGGGTTTTTGTTGTGAATAAACTCACAAACTACAGAATCTTGTAAATAATTATCTACAATTCCCTGATACATATAATTTTCCACACATTGGGCGGTGGCATCGTAGGCAAATAAAAAATCTACCGTTGCTGCCATTTCAAACGCGCCTTTATAACCATGACGCATTACCCCTGCTATCCATTTCGGGTTAACCACACGGGAACGATAAACCCTGGTAATTTCTTCTTTGAGTTTACGGACTTTGGGTTGAGATGTATTAGCATTATCACCAAAATAAGTTTCGGGGTTTTTGCCTTGGAGAGAACGAACCGCAGCAGTTAAACCACCTTGAAACTGATAATAGTCATCAGAATCAAGTAAATCATGTTCTCGATTATCTTGATTATGTAGAACAACCTGCATTTTTTTTAATCTTTCGACAAATACTTCTTGAGAGGTGACAGTATTATGATTCTCTGTTCCCTTGTAAGCGTAGGAACTCCAGTTGATGTAAGCTTGGGCTAAATCTTGATCAGTTTGCCAGTTTTGGGAAGAGATTAAACCTTGAAGTCCAGCACCATAAGCACCGGGTTTAGAACCAAAAACCCGATAAAGCGATCGCTCTTTGGCATCTTCTAAACTTAAACCTTGTTGTGTCCATAAATCAATATCTTGCTTTACCGCACCTACTAACGGGTTTTCCTCCTCTGGTTCATCTAAACTTGCAACCGCTGCCACTGCTTGAGAAAATAGATCAATTAAATTAGGAAAAGCATCACGGAAAAATCCCGAAATTCTCAAAGTCACATCAACACGGGGACGACCTAAAATTGATAAAGGTAGAATTTCAAAATCTACTACTCTTCTAGCTGCACCATCCCAAATCGGTTGCACACCAAGTAAAGCTAAAGCTTCCGCAATATCATCTCCTCCTGTTCTCATGGTAGAAGTTCCCCAAACTGATAAACCCAGAGTTTTGGGATATTCTCCATGTTCTTGAGTGTAGGTTTCAATGAGATTTTCTGCTGCTTTTCTGCCCACATCCCAGGCGGTTTCTGTAGGAATAGCGCGAATATCTACAGCATAGAAATTTTTACCTGTGGGAAGAACTTCTGGCCTTCCTCTTGTCGGTGCGCCAGATGCAGCACTAGGAACATATTTTCCATCTATTCCTTTAAGTAAGTTGGTAATTTCTTGGGTTGTGTTTTTTAATGCTGGAAGAAGTTTTAATTCTATCCAGTTAAGGACTGGTGACTGGTGACTGGTGACTGGTGACTGGGAATTGATGATTTTTTCGACTAAAAAAGCGGCTTCTTCTTCTAATAGTTCAATGACATCGCCGTGGGTATGACAAGATTTAATTTGCACGCAGAGACGCAGAGGCGCACAGAGAGTTTCAGGAGGATGAAATTTATTACTGTATTCTGTTGTTAAAGGATCGAAATCTAAACCCCAATTTTCTGCGATCGCACGGGTAATTCCGATAGAATGACGGTTGGGGATGCGGGCGATCGCAATGATTAAATCTCTTAGTTGTCTACCTTGGGGAACTTGTCCGAAAATGTGTAAACCGTCGCGGATCTGTGCTTCTTTGAGTTCGCACAAATAACCATCTAAGGAGTTTAAAATTAAACTTTCAAAGTTTACAATATCCTTTTCATCAGTGATACCTAAATCTTTGTAGAGATTTTCTTTGATGACTAATTCTTGAATGCGATCGCGTAATGTGGGTAAACGAGAAGGATCTAAAGTTTCTGCTTCGTAATATTCATCAATTAAATTTTCTACCTGTTGCAATGCTCCATATAATTCCGCCCGTGTCATGGGTGGTGTAAGATGGTCAATGATTACTGCTTGAGAACGACGTTTAGCTTGTGAACCTTCACCTGGATCATTAACAATAAAAGGATATAAATGAGGCATGGGACCAAAGGCTATTTCAGGATAACAAGTATTAGATAAAGCTACACTTTTACCTGGTAACCATTCTAAATTGCCATGTTTTCCGACATGAATGATCGCATCACTGCCAAAAATTTCTCTTACCCAATAATAAAAAGCCAAATAATCGTGAGTTGGTTCTAAATCTGGTGCATGATAATTTAAACTCGGATCATTTTCATAACCCCTTGATGGTTGAATACCTACAAAAACATTACCAAATTGAATACCGGGAATCGGAAATTGGTGATTGGTGATTGGGTTATTTACCTCCCCATCTCCCCAACGTTCAATAATTCTTTGTTGTACAGGTGCGGGTAAACTAGCAAAATACGCTTGATATTCTTCTACAGAAAGACTTTGATTTACTCGTTTCCAATCTTTTCCTTCTGGATCATTGGTAACACCAGCAGTTAAAATTTTAATTAACTCATCACCATCAGCGGGGATATCGCCCACATCATAACCAGCCGATTTTAAGGACTTGAGGATTTCTACACAACTAGCAGGAGTATCCAAACCTACGCCATTAGCCAGCCTACCATTGGTGTTGGGGTAATTTGCCAAAATTAGAGATAGACGACGTTCTGAGGGCATTTTATGGCGTAATCGGACCCAATTTGCAGCCAGTTGGGCAACAAAATCAATGCGATCGCTCAAAGGTTCATAAACGACTACATCAGTTTCCAAGTCATCATTGCGAGTTTGCCAACTTTTAAAAGAAACCGCCCTAGTAATAATCCGCCCATCTACCTCTGGTAAAGCCACATTCATGGCCATATCACGGGGAGTTAAACCCTGTAACTGTGCTTCCCACTGTTCCACTGAACTAGCACAAAGAATCACCTGTAACACCGGCACATCTAACTTTTCCCACAGTTCAATTTGCGGTGTTTCCGTCTCCAAACGTGCTAGAGAAAAACTGGTAGTGTTTAATAACAGGCTAATAGGTTGAGAATCTTCAGGTTGAAAAAACTTGATTAACTCATCAGTTACACCTGGTTCACGTAAAGAAGAAACAAAAATCGGTACAGGTTGTAAATTTTTCTTGATTAATGCAGTACATAAAGCATCAATAACTTTTGTATTTCCGGCTAAATAATGGGCGCGGTAGAATAAAATACCTATTTTGGGTAACTGGGAAAAATCTTCCCCCTGCTCCCTGCTCCCTGCTCCCTGTCCTTTATACAATCCCACACGGGGAACAGGTTGTGGTTGTGGGGGGTTGAATGTGGTTAAGAGGGAAATATCAGAGATAAAAAGTAGAGCATTCAGGAAATTTTCTATACCACCTTCCCGGAAATACTGCCATACTTGGTTAACAAGTTCAGTAGAAATAGTTGATTTTGATATTAAATCTGGATCAAGAGCGTCGTCTCCAGGCATTACAATTAAAGTTATGCCATTACTTGCGGCAATTTCCTGCACCACTTCCAAACCATACGCCCAATAGGAACTTCCTCCTAATAGGCGCAAAACAATTACCTGGGCAAGTTCTAAAACTTGTTCGCCATAATTATCAATACTGATTTGTTGCTGTAGTTGCAGCAGGTTAGCAACTCTAATTTGAGGAAATTCGGCAGGTAATTTTGGTACTGTTGCTGCTAAAGTTTGAATGTCGGTGTCAGCAGCAGTAATCAAAACGAAAGGGGCTGGGGTTTGTTCCAGAAAAACTAAACCGTCTGACTGATTCCATCCGCCTGGTGTGGCACTTATACGATGCATAATTCTTTATTACTACCTTAAACTGTTGATTAGTACACAATCACAAAAAACCAGGAAAAATCCTGCAAGTCCTACGAACAGGCTAAGACGATGGGAAGATAGGGAGATGGGAAGCTGGGGAGGTAAATAACCCCATTACCCATTACCCATTCCCCATTACCCTACTTAGGTATTCCGCCCATCTCATTAGAATTTTGAAAATGCTTAGTTCTCCCGATTTGAGCTTTTCTCGAACCTTGCCTTTAAGTATATTTAATCGGCTTGGCGAGTTGTTGCACCAGATGGCTCAAGCAATAGGCAGTGCTGCTTTGGTACTTACAGAAGCTGTGCTGGCGCGGATTCTCATTCCTGTTGAGTGGCAACAACAACGATTTACGCTTGTAGTTTCTGAGCGATTTAGTGCGCTGTTGTTAGGCAACATAGAAGCAGGAGAGGATGGAAGTAGGGTAGCACACAAGGAAGATGTTACCTTAAATTGCTTAAATGCTAGTTTGACATTTAATTCCCAAGCGATCGCTGCTTTTGTATCTAATTTAAGAAATTTATTTGAGTCTCATTCTTACACTTACAAAAACATCACACAATATCAACAAGTTCTTGCTCCTAATGATGCAACGCTGCAAAGTAAATTCACCCTATTGTTATTGGAATATCTCCTCCCACTTGTTAACAAGGACGCACAAACATCTACTATTTCCATTCTCACGGAAGGTTTTAGTTGTAAACCTGTAGAAGATGCTCTCACAAAACAAATTGCCCAAGAACGGCTGTTAAATAAGGTAACAACGCAAATCCGTAAAAGTCTAGATTTGCCTGTAATTATGGACACGGCAATTACTCAAGTACGTGAGTTTTTGGAATTAGATAGATTAGTCATCTATAAATTTTTATCATCTCCAGCTAATACGCAAAACACATCTCTTAACTGTCAATATTTAGCACCTACTGTAGTCAACTCTAAACTTACAGAACAAGACCGTCAACAGTATGGGGGTTGTGTAGTATATGAATCTCTAGGACAAGATTCGATTACCTCTGTTTTGAATTTGCAAGAAGAAAACTGTCTGAATCGAAATTCTGGATCTTGGGAAAAATATCACCAAGGTTTTACTTTAGCAGTAGATGATGTAGAAAAAACCTATTCCCTAGAAGATTGTTTATTGAATTTTTTAAGGAAGAATAAAATTAGGGCAAAGTTGGCAGCCCCGATTATTTTTGAAGATAAACTTTGGGGTTTATTAATTGCTCATCAATGTCATACTCCTCGTAATTGGAGTGAAAGTGAAAAAAGCTTGTTGTCATCAGTTGCAGAACAGTTAGCTATAGCTATTCATCAATCTGAATTAATGGGTTCTTTGCGAGAAGCTACACGCACTTTGACTCAAGAAAAACAAACTTTAGAACAACGAGTAATTGAACGGACAATGGCAATGCGAGAAGCACTTTTAGCAGCAGAAGCAGCCAGTCGTCTCAGAAGTGAATTTCTCGCTACTATCAGCCATGAATTATTAACTCCTTTAACTTATGTTATTGGGATGTCTTCTACATTATTGCGCTGGCCTTTGGGTGAGTTAAGTCAACGACAACGGGATTATTTACAAACTATCCATGACAGCGGAGAACACTTATTAGAAATGATTAATGATATCCTCGATTTATCACAGATTGAGGCGGGGAAAACAGTATTAAATATTGCTGAATTTTCTTTAGTGAAGTCAGCAGAAAAGATATTAGACTCTTTATTAGAAAAAGCAACCAGTGAAAAAGTTACCCTGAAACTTGATTTACAAATTAATTCTACCAGTGATATTTTTCAAGCTGATTCTGGAAGAATAGAACAAATTCTTTGGAATTTATTAACTAATGCTATTAAGTTCACCCCAGAAGGTGGTAATGTCACGTTACGTCTATGGGTAGAAGAAAATACCGCTGTATTTCAAGTAGAAGATACTGGAATTGGTATACCAGAAGAAAAATTACCATTACTGTTTGAGAAATTTCAACAACTTGATACTCCCTATCGTCGTCGCTATGAAGGTACAGGAGTTGGTTTAGCTTTAACTAAACAACTGGTAGAACTTCATCGGGGTCGAATTGAAGTAGAATCAACTGTAGGTATGGGTTCAATTTTTACTGTTTGGATACCAAAACAATTAAAGTAGGAGTCAGGAGTCAGGAGTCAGGAGTCAGGAGTCAGGAGTCAGAATATTTGATAAATTGCTGGATTATAAAATACTAAAAATTCAACATGATTAATTTACCAAAAGGTTTAATTGTTTCCTGTCAAGCACCTGTAGACTCACCATTACATGATCCTTATATTATTGCAGCAATGGCACAAGCAGCAGTTAATAATGGTGCGGTTGCTGTGAGAATTGACACACCCAATCATATTAAAGCCGTGCGGGAAAAAGTCAATGTACCAATTATTGGACTTTGGAAACAAGTAATAGCAGGTTCTGATGTATATATTACCCCCCAGTTTCATCATGCTGTAGCAGTGGCTGAAGCTGGTGCTGATATTATTGCTATAGATGCCACTACTAGATATCGTCCAGGTGATGAAAAATTAATTGATATTATTACCCGCATTCATCAAGAATTAGGTAAACCAGTCATGGCAGATGTGGATACATTTACTTCTGCAAAATTAGCTGTTGACGCAGGTGCTGATATTGTTGGTACTACTCTTTTTGGGTACACTGCGGAAACTAAAAATTTTGCCCCTCCTGGTTGGGAACTTCTCACACAGATAGTAGAAAAATTAGATACCTTTGTTATTTGTGAAGGTGGTATTTCTTCCCCCAAAGAAGCAAAAAAAGCATTGAATTTAGTAGGTGCTGATGCAGTTGTAGTTGGTACTGCAATTACTGGTATTGATTTGCAAGTGAAAGCTTATGTAGAAGAAGTCAGTAGGGGCGAAGTAGGGGCGAAGCATTCGGAAAATAGCCTGTGATAAAAATTGATAATTTATCGTCCGAATGCTTCGCCCTTACAGGAAAATAACCTTAGACAAAAATTGATAATTGATTGCCCGAATGCTGATGCTTCCAGCACGCTTCGCGAACGCCCGTACAGGAGTCAGGAGTCAGGAGTCAGAAGTCAGGAGTCAGGAGTCAGAATATAAACTCTTTTACCCCTGCACTCTGCACCCTGCACCCTGCCTGTCTGCTTTCTTAATTGTCACTGTCTATATGTGATTGATATTAGTTGGGAGCTTTGCGATCGCTACTCCAAGCCCACCAAGCACAACCACAATGACACAGGTAAAATTCTTGCCATTTGCGACGATTTTCTGGTGTTGTCACAGGCGATCGCCGATTTAACCAAACTTGTACCGCTTCTCTACTGCTAGAGTGACATTTGGGACAGCAAAATTCATAAGCGTGAACTGCTTGATTTGTCCATTCTGGTGGTGTGGGAGCAAAAGCGTCCATATAAATATTTTCAGTAAAGTTTTAGTAGTAAATTAATATACATAATAATATTATCTCTAATAATGAAAATGATAGAGCCAAATATTGAAATTCGCCGTTTGTTAGATGTCATGCCCGCTTCTGGGCGGATGATGACTAAAATTGTCAGTAAACCAGAACAAAGTCAAGTCATAGATGCCGCTTTTCCCTTACCCTGGAGTCAGGATAGACCAATATATATTAATTTTGATTTGTGGCGACGCTTGACAAAACCACAGCGAGATTTACTACTGTTACATCAGGTAAGTTGGTTAACAGGGGTGAAGTGGATACAACCAGACATTTATCAAGGAGTGTTTTTAGCAGGGTTATTGGGTGGAGTAGTGGAAGCTGCTCAGTCTGATGTGATAGGTGTAATTATAGCTGGGGGATTAAGTGCTTTAGCTGGGGTGCGAATCTGGCGCATCAATCAATCCCAAGCATCACAATTAAAAGCCGATACAACAGCCGTTTTTATCGCCCAAAGACGGGGTTATTCAGAAGCAGAAGCAGCCCAACATTTGTTAACTGCCATTGAAACAGTAGCAAAAATTGAAGGGCGTTCTGGTTTAGATTTTAATGAATTAATTAGGTGTCAAAATTTAAGAGCGATCGCTGGTTTATCACCTGTAGGTATTCCAGATAACTATAGTAGGTGACAGGGAACAGGTGACAGGTGACAGTCTGAAAATTCTTTGGGAATTGAGGTTTTATTAATGGTTTACGCCAATTTGAGCTAACAAAATTTGAGCTAACAATAGGAGGAAAACAACATTGACATTAGCATTAGGCATGATAGAAGTATATGGTGTTCCCGCAGCAGTGGAAGCAGCAGACGCAATGTGTAAAGCAGCTAGAATCACATTTGTAGGTTATGAAAATACCGATTTAGGCAGAATTACAATTTTAATTCGTGGTGATGTGGCTGAAGTGAAAATGGCAGTCACAGAAGGATTAGAATCAGTTTTAAAAGTGAATGGTGGTGAGATACTTTCCCATCATATTATTCCCCGTCCCCATGAAAATTTAGAATGTGTTTTACCAATTTATCAAAGTTCTAGGATTAACCAATTTAACACAGATATTCGTTTTCCTCCCCCATTAAGTAATTAATTAGGTTGACTATAGAAATTCTATAAGATGGTAATAAGCCAAATGTGTCATTTGATTTTTATCTAACAATGGAAAATTATCCCAGGCTTAATTTGATTGAACCGCAAAGGACGCAAAGTACACAAAGGTAAGAGGTTTTTAGAGACTTATGTCAGATTTTAATAATTATATCCAAGATTTACAAGACAAGATTAAACATGGTGGTGAACGTAGTCATTACTCTAGTTTAGAACGTCTGATAGAGGGTTTGATTATTGGTGTTAATGTTATAGTGGAAGAAAAAGGTAATCAAGCTGGTATTCCTGACCTGACTATTAGAAAAAATGATCGGGTTGTGGGATATATTGAGGCTAAGGATGTTAATGTTGATATTAGTAAGTTAGATAAATCTGAACAAATTAAACGCTATTTAGAATCTAATATTGGTTATAATTTTATATTAACAAATTATCTAGATTTTCGTTGGTATGTAGATGGTGAATGTGCAAAAATAGCTAAATTAGCTAATATCAAAGACAATGAAATTTCTTTGGTTGATGATTTACAACCGATAACAGAATTATTACAGTCATTTATTAATCAAAAAGCCAAAGACATTAATAACTATTATGATTTGGCTAAAGCAATGGCAACTTATACTAAAACTATCAGAAATGCTATTGCATCATCTTTGATTATTGAAACAACTACGGACGAATTAAAAGAATTAAAAGAAACATTTAAAAAATTACTACTTTTAGATATAGATAACGCTAGTTTTGCGGATATGTACGCCCAAACTATCGCTTATGGTTTATTTACTGCAAAGATAAATCATGCACAAAACCCAGGAGATTTTGTTTTTAACCGCACCAATGCTAGTATTTATATTACTGAAAGAATACCTTTTTTAAAAGGGTTTTTCGATATAGTAATTAATGCTAATGGTGCTAATAGTGTTAGTAAAATTCACAAATCAATTGAAAATTTAATAGAATTATTTAACACAATAGATATGACCAATATTTTAGAAAATTTTGGTCGAGAAACGCGAACGGAAGATCCAGTTTTGCATTTTTATGAAACATTTTTAGCAGCTTATCAAGCATCTTTAAGAAAAAGTCGCGGTGTTTATTATACTCCTGAACCTGTAGTTAATTTTATTGTGCGTGCAGTTAATGATATTTTAACTGATAGAAATATTTTTGATTTAGAATACGGGTTAGGTAATAGACGAGTAACAATTCTTGATCCTGCAACGGGAACAGGGACATTTTTATATGCAGTTATTAAACAAATGCGTGATAATGTTGCTAAATATGGTGTTGATAGATGGAATCTGTGGTTAAAAGATGCAGAAGTTTTAAATCGTTTATTTGGATTTGAATTATTAATGACTGCTTATACAATAGCACATTTAAAATTAGGGTTATTATTAGCAGATTTTAAATATGAGTTTGCACCGGATGAAAGGTTAAAAATCTATTTAACTAATGCTTTGGAAGAAGGGATAAAACAAGGTGATTTAATTCCTGGTATTACCCAAATTATCGCGGAAGAATCTAGTCAAGCTGCAAATGTGAAAACAGAAATTCCCATTATGGTAGTATTGGGTAATCCTCCCTATTCTGTCAGTTCACAAAATGCGAGTAAACGCAAGAGAATTTTAAATAAAGATGAGAAATATTTAGCAGATGTTGAATATACGGGTTTAGTGTGGAATAAAGTTTTGAAAAATGGTAAAGCTGGAAAAACAGTTACAGAATTAACCCATATTGGGGAACTTTTAGAATTATATAAAGGTAGGGTGAGATTAGAAGGTGAGAAAAATATTCAACCTTTAGATGATGATTATATTAAATTTATTCGGTTTGCACAATATCAAATTCAAAAAACTCCTCAAGGTTATGGAATTATCGGTTTTATTACTAATCATTCCTATATTAATGGTTTGATTCATCGAGGAATGAGAGAGGAGTTATTAAAGTATTTTGATACTTTATATATAATGGATTTACATGGTAATTCTTTATTAAAAGAAACCTCACCCGATGGGGGTGTTGATGAAAATGTTTTTGATATTCAGCAAGGGGTAGCGATTTTAATTGCTGTCAGGGAAAAAAGCGCACCTGATTATTTTTCTACTGCTTATAAATCTAGAGATGGGGTGAAGGAGTTAGCGCAGGTTTTTTATTATGATTTGTGGGGATGTCGGGAGGAAAAATATAATTTTTTAGAGTCTACAAGTTTGGATAATGTTAATTGGATAGAGGTTAAACCTACTGCACCTAATTATTTTTTAAACCCCAGAAATTTTTCTGTAGATATAGAACAAGAGTATCAAACTTTGTGGAGTGTTCAAGACATATTTTCAGTTTACTCTAATGTTATAGAAACAGGTAAAGACGATGTTTTAATTGCTTTTGAACGAGATACATTGTTGGAAGTTATGCAAACCTTATGCAATGATAAAATTTTGGATCAAGATATAGCTGAAATTTATAAAATTTCCGATTCTCCCAACTGGAATTTTTTTAAATCTCGTTTATTAATTGTTAGAGACGGCGTAAAACAAGAATTAATTAAACCTATTTACTACCGACCATTTGATATAAGATTTACCTATTATCACAGCATTTTAAGAAGAATGCAAGAAAAAGTTTTAAATAATTTAATTCAAGATAATTTGGGTTTATTATTAATGCGACAAGTAGCTTCAGGAGATAATCAATATACACATTTTATGGTTTGTAATACAATTGCTGATAATCGTAGTTTTTTTAGTAATAGAGGAAGACCAAGTATTTTTCCTCTCTATATCTACCCTAATACTGAAAATAAACAAACGAGTCTTTTTATTGAAAAAACTCCTAATTTATCTTCTCAATTTTTAGAAGCGATTAAAAATAAACTCGGTAAAATACCCACACCAGAACAAATATTTTACTATGCTTATGCTATTTTTCATAGTCCTACTTATCGCAGTAGATACGCTGAATTTCTTAAAATAGATTTTCCCCGTCTTCCTTTGACAAGTAATCAAAATCTATTTAATGCTTTAGCAAACAAAGGAGAAGCATTAGTTAATTTACATTTAATGAAATCTGATATTCTGAATAATTTAATTACAACATATCAGGAAATAGGAGATCATCAAATTACTGAAGTCACCTATAATTCAGAATTACAAAGGGTATATATTAATAAACAGAATTATTTTACAGATATTCCTCAACATATCTGGGAATTTAAGATTGGTGGATATCAAGTTTTAGATAAATGGTTAAAGGACAGAAAAAATGCTAAACGCAAATTATCAAATGAGGAAATTATCCATTATCAAAAAATCGTGGTTGTGTTAACTGAAACTTTACGTATTATGGGAGAAATTGATCAAATTATTCCTGGGTTTCCGATTGAGTAAATGAGGTTTTTGTCAGAATCAGGATATCCAGGATTTGAGGATTTACAGGATTTTTATTTGGATGTTTTGATGATGATTGAGAGATTTTTTTTGTCAGAATCAGGATATCCAGGATTTGAGGATTTACAGGATTTTTATTTGGATGTTTTGATGATGATTGAGAGATTTTTTTGTCAGAATCAGGATATCCAGGATTTGAGGATTTTCAGGATTTTTATTGGGATTTTTTGATGATGATTGAGAGATTTTTGTCAGAATCAGGATATCCAGGATTTGAGGATTTTCAGGATTTTTATTGGGATTTTTTGATGATGATTGAGAGATTTTTGTCAGAATCAGGATATCCAGGATGTGAGGATTTTCAGGATTTTTATTGGGATTTTTTGATGATGATTGAGAGATTTTTTTGTCAGAATTAGGATATCCAGGATGTGAGGATTTTCAGGATTTTTATTTGGATTTTTTGATGATGATTGAGAGATTTTTTGTCAGAATTAGGATATCCAGGATTTGAGGATTTTCAGGATTTTTATTGGGATTTTGTTCAAGATGATTTGGAGATTGTAATAATATAGTATTTATCAAAAAACATTCAAAATCTTTATATCGAAAGTAATATAATCATATTCTGAAAATATTAAATATCTCCATCCTGAAAATCCTTAAATCCTGGACATCCTGATTCTGACAAATATATTAAATATCTAGGGTTTGCTGAATAAACCTAAAACCTTGATATATCAAAGGTTAGAGGCTGATAAACAGAAAAAAAGTGCAAGGGTTTTGAAGGGTATACCGGAAAAAGTGTGCATTTTTTGGGATTTCAAGAGAT
>NZ_BJCE01000007.1:0-54526 GCF_005402885.1 Sphaerospermopsis reniformis | reverse complement strand
TGGCGATCGCTAATTTCAATTCCTAATTCATTGGCTAAATGTTTACTCAACCATTGAGCAGTCCAAGATCCAAAAGCATAGCCATATTCACGGGGACTATGAGTTACCAATTCTTTCAATCTTTCAACACTTAGTACCTCTACCCCAAGGTAATTTTTTGGGTCCACTAATAGCAGTATTTTGTATGCTTTGTTCATCAAATTCGCCAACTTCTTCTACCTTTGAACCATCGGGACTACAAGCCCAATACATTAAATCTACTTTACCATTAGAAGAGAAATTAGATAGAAAACTAACCATTGTTCTAGCTACTGGTTCAACAACATTAGGAGTACCGGCGGCCATAGCAAAAGCATTACCGACAATACCACTAACACCGTACATTTTTTTCATAGATGCAGAACCATCAAGAGCTAAACCCATCCTCACCCCTTCCAAGTCAGGAACAGTCAGAATAGTTGCAGAAATGTCAAGATCACCATTTTTTTGCTTGTAGACATTAACCTCACCAAAAGGCTCAACCACACTTTGTAACTGCATTATATTTATATAATTCCTCTATGTAAAATTAATTATTCCCATTATAAAAACAAAACAGTAATATTACCTTTAAATAGACTAAATCCGTTATATTTTTTTACAATTCCAATTTTCCTCAAAAACCCTTGACACCCAACGACAATCAAGGTATAATACGCATCAAATAGAAGGGGAGTAGCTGCTGGCAAAAGCCAGTGCATCTGAATCAACATACTGGTGATGAGCCTGGTTCAGATGGCGAATAAAAAAGTATTTGAAAGCGAGACCTTCACTGAGTTCACACAAAAACAGTGTGTGAGCTTCAGTGAGGTCATAAAAACTCTCATTAGAAGCTCCACACAGGTAAAAAATCCTACAGGAGCAACAGAGAGTGTTAACAGCCTTCACCGCAGGTTTATTATTAATTACCATATCCGAACTAGGTGATAAAACCTTTTTTATCGCCGTCATTCTCTCCATGCAGCACTCCAGAAAAATAGTGTTTGCAGGGGTAACAGCAGCCTTAGCAGCAATGACAGTATTATCAGTGATATTTGGGCAAATACTGTCAGTATTAACACAAGGTTCAAAAATATATGTACACTATGCAGAAATAGTATTATTTATCGCTTTTGGCTTAAAACTGCTTTACGATGCTTGGAAAATGCCAGCTAAAGCCGATGAAGAAGTGATGGACGAGGCAAAAGAAGCAGTAGAAAAGGCGGAGTTAGACAGTAAGCAGAAAAGTACCTGGTCAATATTACTGAAATCATTTGTATTAACATTTATAGCCGAATGGGGCGATCGCACACAAATAGCCACCATAGCCCTAGCAGCAAGTAACAACGCCATCGGTGTCACAGCAGGAGCAATATTAGGACATTCAATTTGTGCAGCGATCGCCGTCATTGGTGGTAAATTAATTGCAGGTAGAATTTCCGAAAAACAAATAACCCTCCTGGGAGGCATTTTATTTATTATCTTCGGTATCGTCGCCGCCATAGAAGGAAACTAGGAGACAGGAGGCAAAAGGCAGGGGAAGAAGCAGGGGAGCAGGGAGCAGGGAGCAGGGGGAAATTATTTGTATTTTTCCCAATGCCCAATGCCCATCCTCATGGACTCGGTGTACTTTCCGGTGATGCTGCGGGGGTAGGACTAGGCGCTGCTGCCTTGTTAATTTCATCTTTATACTGAGCAGGAGCTAAAGCCGTAGCACTATCAAACAAAGGTTTTGCTTCACCGAGCTTACCCTGTTCTTTTAAAAGCATCGCCTTTGCTAACACAGGACGAAAATCTTGAGGATCTTTTTTAATTGCTTGCTCGTATAAAGAGATAGCTTGAGTCTCATTTTTCTGTAAAGCGTAAACATTGCCTAAAAGTATCTGTACAGCAACAACATCAACACTTCCAGACTGAATGGAATTTGCTTGAGTTGCTGTAGATAAAGTTTCTTGTAACAAGCCAATAGCAGCTTCTGGGCGCTCTTGACTGAGTTGTAAATTTACCATTCCCTGTAAAGCCTTGAGATCACCGGGTTTGGTTGCTAAAATAGAGCGATAAGTTTGGGCTGCTCCTTCATTATCGCCCATTTGCTGCTTTGCTTGTGCTAGTAAAACCGCATACTCCGACTGCTGTGGATTCAATTTAGCCAACTTTTCCAAAGGTTCAATTACCGCTTGGATATCAGCATTTTTAACTTCACCTCTGCCTTTTTGACTGAGTAATTGTAACCTTGCTTGTAAAAGACCTTTAAGTGCAGCTTGATTTTCAGGTTCTCGTTGCAAAACTAGCTCCAAACCGCGAATTTCATCTGCTAACTTTGACTTTTGCTGAGATAAACTAGAATTAGTGGAGTTGCTGCTAGTATTTTGTGCTAAGGGTTGAGAATCATTGAAAGCCCCAATGATGGGTATAATAGAAACCCCAATAAACGCCGCAACTGCCAGAAGTAAGACAACCTGAATTATCCACCGATTACGTGGTTGAGACACAATTTTTTTCCTTTTGGTAAATTTGAGCGAAATAAATCGAAATTAATGAAATTAATATTTACACAAAGCACAAAGTTAAAATTTTCCAAAACTTTGCGGAATACGGTTATTTCACTGTGAATTTTATAACAAAAAACTATCTAGACTGTTAAAGTAAGTGATGACTTTAGGAGGAGCATTCAGAATTATAGCTATGCTATGCTTCCGAAACTAGAGTAAAGGCGCTAAATGACACATTTAGTCTCTAAATGAGAAATTTCGCGCCTTTGTGTTCGCACAACCCACTCTATAATGGCCAGATTAAAAGGAAATATACTTTTATCAGCCATAAAAACGCTCTTTCCATCTGCTTTTGTCAAATCCCATAATGGGATGTGTCTCCGCCGCAAGGAGTTTTTATGAATTCCGACCTGATGCCGTCTCCTGAATCTTCCAATTCTACAGCCTCTAACCAGGCTCCAGCTAAAATTGACTTAACAGCTAAGTCATCAAAACCGGATAGTTCACCTGTTAAACCTAACGAGAGTGATATTAATGGGAATTTGGCTCATCGCCAACAACCGATCCCACCTCCAAGCGAACCATTGCAATACCGAGCCATTGGTTTAGTCCGGGGGCGCTACTCTCCCAGCAGTGAACAGTTTACCCAAGGAACACTGATCACATCTGATGGTGTGGAGCTAAATGCCGTCCTTTTAGGGCGGATTATGAGTTTAGTCAAAAATCACCTGGACTTAGAAAAACAACATCTCTGGGTAGTTTATCCCCGCACCAGACAAGAAAATGACTCACTACACATCCAAATTGTTGGAGTTTGGGAACCAGAAAATCTGGCTAAAAATTCCCCAGATGAGGATGGCAAAAAATCGGGTTCACAAGCTTTAGAGAGACCCGAAAATGGTGCTGCCAAGAAATCTACTCGCCAAACTGCTGCTAAAGAAGAAATTTCCCAGCCCGTAAAAGCTTCATCAGAAATTCCTGATGGAGAATTTTCTGTGCGTGGTGAGGTAGTTTACCAATCTTTTGACGCTAAGAGTTTGGTAGTTAAAATCAAGCAAGCTCCACGGAAACCAACTGACAAACCCAAGTATTTTAAGTTGAAAATGCGGGGTGTGCTGGCTACCAAAGCTGTGGGCAAATTTTGGGATTTCAAAGTCAAGCGCGAAGCTGATGTATTGATAGTAGAAACTGCTGAAGCGATCGCTGATTTACCCAAAAAACGCAAACCACCATTCAAAGGTGGACCCCGTGCTGGTGGCAGAAAACCATTTCCCCCCAGACGCGATGGAGAAACTCCACGTCCCATCAAGAAAATAAGTGGGGAAACCTCTGCGGTGTCTAAACCTGTACCAAAAACACCTGCTCCTAAGCCAGTGAAAAAGCCGAAACCTCAAGAATAGAAACTGGGGACTGGGGACTGGGGACTGGGGACTGGGGACTGGGGAAGAAGCAGGGGAGCAGGGAGCAGGGAGCAGGGGGAAAATTATTTGTATTTTCCCAATCACCAATCACCAATCACCAATCACCCATCACCAATCACCAATCACCCATCACCAATCACCATTAAAAGTCTGTCCACCTGTCCTGGGGTAGAAAAGCTCGTTCACTAGGAATGGGAGCAACTGGTTCTGTGAGGGTAAATGTTCCAGCTTCTATCCATTGTTTCAACTCTACGGCTACTTGTCGTGAGAGAAACATACTGGCTAAAGGAGCAACTCGCACCGCTTTACCCTCTATGGGAATTTTTCCCGATTTTAGTTGAGCATAACTAACTAAACCAAAGGTGGGACGGACACGACGGGGAATAGAAAAGTCTACTATTGGCGCTACTAAATCTTGATCTTGGACTGCACAACGTTCAATTACTGTTTCGTTTAAAACCGGAAGTGGCACACCCACACCTAACATCAAAGATGGTCCATAACTTTTGAAGTAACAACCCCGCACCCACCGCGCATCCATTTGTTTGGCATCACCAATTAAGGCTAAAGTGGCCGATGGTCCAATGGGTGTTCGATTAGCTAACCGCTTTTGTAAGGGGAAATGCTGCGTACCTTCCCACGCTACATAACCTATTCCACCACCTAAGAAGATTTTTGTCCCAATTCCCACAAGTTGTAAATCGGGATCATTGAATAAGGGAGAAATTGCCCCAGGGTTGGAGTAAACTGCATTACCTAAACGGGGTTGGAGGGGTCCTAGATAGGTATGCAGTGGGCGATCGCCTCCATTTACCCCAATAATAAAGTTTTGATAAAGATTGCGCGGATTAAATAAATAAAATTGGTTGATAGTGTCACAGGTGATAGTAGTTTCAAAAGTTGCTCTGGGGTAACAGTCGGTAACTTGTCCTAAAGCCCTTACTTGTATAGGTTTACCTGCTATTAAATCTTCAATTACATGGCCTCCGCCACGTTCTCTCAGTTCTTCACCCTCTGTCGTTTCCACAGCACAACTAGCACCCAAGTATAAATCTACTGCACCAAATCCAGAATATGCTGGTACACCATCTAACCAACAGCGGCGAATTTTGATCGGTGGGTCAGTATGTCCTAAATTAATAATTGCACCGCTGGACTCCATTGGTTCAAAAGTGCCGGTGGTAATAACATCAACTGCTTTAGTAGCTTTGGTGATACCGATTTCCGCTACTCGTTTTTTCAGTTCTTCAACCGTCCAAACTACGGCGCGTTTTTGGTTGATTTTTTCATTAATTTCCGCAATAGTTCGCATTTTTATTAGTTATTAGTTATTAGTTATTAGTTATCAGTGGGAATAGGAAAATATAAATATAGGACTTACGCACTGTACAAATTCACCATGATGTGCATGAACGAAAATCCGTCGTTTCAGGCTTTTGGCGATTAACTTCCGATCAATAGCGAACTGCTTGCAGCAGCGCTTCGCTATCGCCCAAAAATAATTAAAAAATCACGTTAAAATGCCCGAAACCCATACCTCATATTTGGTTGATCCTGTCAATGCGTAAGTCCTAATAATATGTTTTTAGAAAAATTTAAGAAAGACAAATAGCCTGACATTAATATATTTAAGTGAATATACGGATACCAAATCAAAGAAAAAACCGTATTATTATGTAAACATTGATGTTTAAAATATTCCTTAAATTTTACCTTAACTTAAAGAACAGGATTATGATGATTGGATATGAAGCTCAAATACTAAAAAATAACCATAGTGTAAAATTTATATCTGACTTTGGATTTTTTACGCAAGCATCTACCATCAAATCTATATGATACTCAATAGCAGTAGCTGGGATGATGATTTACCTCCAGATCCCGAAGAAATATATCAAGATTTACTCTGCGCTCTGGATAGAAAATTAGGATTTGGGTTATATTTTGTACAATGTACTCCTGTGGAATCAGATTGTTTTATACATAAAATTCCCCAGGATCTTCCGCATAAAAATATTGCTGTATTACGCTTGCTAGAACCAGTGGATAAGCTATATCAGCAAGTAGCGAATTATATTCAAGGTCAAACAGTTGACATCTTATTAATTAAAGGTTTGGAATATTCCTTGTATAAATATGAAAAAAGAAACTTTGGCGAAATAACTGAAGGTCAGTTTAACAATTTAACTAAAGTACCACCAATACTAAATCATCTTAACCAACAAAGAGAAAGATTTAGGGATGATTTTCCCTTTTGCTTTGTATTTTTATTGCGTTCATTTTCACTCAGCTATTTAATCCATCGCGCTCCTGATTTTTTTGATTGGCGTTCTGGAGTATATGAATTACCGACTACACCAGAATTAGTTGAAGAAGAATCACGTCGTCTTTTACTAGAAGGAGACTATGAAAAATATCTACAACTTACTTCAGAAGGAAAAATTGAAAAAGTTCTAGAAATTCAAGAACTTCTGGCAGAAAAACATCAAACAGATAGTAATAGAGCAAGTTTGCTTTTTGAATTGGGAAATCTACTTTATTCTGCTGGTGAATATGAAACTGCAATTACACTCTATGAACAAGAATTAAAATTTAAACCTGATGATCATTTTGCTTGGTACAACCGTGGTCATGCACTCTTGAATTTAGGATGCGACGAAAAAGCAATCTCATCTTATGAAAAAGCTTTAGAATTTAAGCCTGATGATCCATATTTTTGGTACAACCGAGGTAATGCTCTGCTGAACTTAGGACGTAATGAAGAAGCACTTTCTTCTTATGAAGAAGCTTTAAAATTTAAGGCAGACTACCCATATTTTTGGTATAATAAAGGTAATGCACTACGAAATTTAGGACGCAATGAAGAAGCAATTTCAGCTTATGACCAATCTCTCAATTTAAGACCCAATGATTGTTTTACTTGGAATAATCGTGGTATCGCATTTCGGAATTTAAGCAGATATGAAGAAGCAATTTTTTCTTATAAACAAGCTTTAAAAATTAAACCTGATGACCACTATGCTTGGTACAATTTGGGTATCGCACTCCGCAAGATAGGATGTAATGAAGAAGCTGTTTTCTCTTATGATCAAGCTCTGAAAATTAAACCTGATGATCACTATGCTTGGAACAATCGAGGTAATGCACTGGATGATTTGGGACGTATGGACGAAGCTCTGTTCTCTTATGATCAAGCATTAAGAATAAAACCTGATGATAAATATGCTTGGTACAATAAAGCTTGTTGTTATGCTGTTCAAGGTAGTATTGAGCAAGCACTAGAAAACTTGGAGCAAGCAATTAATCTCAGACCTGAAGAGTTTGCAACAATGGCCAACGCTGATCCTGATTTTCATTGTATTCGAGAAGATGCACGTTTTCAAGATTTAATACGTAGGGGTATGATGAATTAAATTTGATTAATTTAAAATTAAAATCTTTTGGTGAATTTATTATGAAAATATTTTTTGATCAGGTACTTGCATTTGTCGTCCATATATGTGTATACATTTTTGCTAAAATTTTCACTGTGGAGATTTTAAATATCTGACATTTTTAGCTTCTGACATTAAAATTATATCGCTTGCTTGTTATTGCTGACTTCATCTAACTTTTTAGCATCATCAGAACTGCATCAACTAAGTTGTTTACCTATGTCCAACAATACTGAATTACTCAAAAACCTCTATAATTCTTTTAACCCATTCCAACCCTTACCCGCAGGTGATCCTAACTATGTAAACTGTCAAGATGTGCGAGGAGAAGCAGATATTTTAGAAGAATTGGGAAATCGTATTCAGTTAGCAAATCAAAATACTTGTCAATTATATTCTGGACATAGAGGAGCAGGTAAATCTACGGAATTACTCAGACTCAAGGAATATTTGGAAGCAAGACAATGTTATGTAGTGTATTTTGCTGCGGATGAAGAAGATATAGATTCAGAAGATGCTCAATATACAGATATTCTCTTGGCTTGTACTCGGAGATTACTAAAAGATTTACGCGCAATTGGTAATCCTCAACCTGTGCTTAATTGGCTCAAAGATCGTTGGCAAGATTTGAAAGATTTGGCGCTAACTGAAATTCACATCGAGGATATGAATGTAGAAATGCAAATTAGTCAGTTTGCCAAATTAACAGCAAATTTAAGAGCAGTACCGGCACTAAGGCAGCAAATACGAGAAAAAGTTAATCCCCATACAGTGACTTTGATTAAGGTTTTAAATGAGTTTATCGCCGATGTGAAAAAGCGCCTACCTGCTCACTGCACCCAACTGGCAGTAATTATTGATAACTTAGATAGAATGGTGTTAGTTCAAGATGGCGATCGCACCAATTATGAAGAAGTTTTTTTAGACCGCTGTGAACAACTGAAAGCCTTAGATTGCCATTTAATCTATACTGTACCCATTGCTATGGTCTATTCTGCCAGGGCTACAGACCTGCGTGATATATATGGTGATCCGCAAATTTTACCAATGCTAATGGTACGCACTCCTAGAGGAGAAATATATCAACCAGGGCTAAAAAAAGTTAAAGAGGTCATTTCCCGGCGCATCAGGCAGTTTGCACCAGATAAACCACTAGAAACGGAAATATTTGACAGTTCTCAAACCCTAGAACGACTTTGTTTGATGAGTGGAGGTCACGTCAGAAATTTGCTATTGTTGACTCAGGATGCCATTGGACGCACTCAAGATTTGCCAATTTCCGAAAGAGCAGTTCGACGCGCCATTACTCAAGCTAGAGATACTTACCGCCGCGCTGTGGAAAACCATCAATGGAGTTTATTAGCAGAAGTCTCCCTTTCTAAGCGTATCATCAATGATGATCAATATCGGAGTTTGATGTTTAATCGCTGCCTGTTAGAGTACCGCTATTTGGATGAAGAAGGGGAGATGCAGCGTTGGTATGATATTCACCCACTGATTCAAGGTATTCAGGAATTTAAAGAAGCTGTAGAAAATCTCCCATGAATTTAGATTTTAGTGACTGGGATCAAGACGTACCCCCCGAAGGATACGAAGAATATCAAACTTTGCTCAACGCTCTGAAACGCAAAAACAACAATGAGTTTGGCTTATTGTTTGTTGAGTGTAAACCCCTGGAGACTGAGAAAATTTTTTCTCGGATTCTCCATGATATACCAGAGAAAAAACTAGAAATTTTACGTCTATTTGAGCCAGTTAATACTTTATATGAGCGAGTTTTAAATCTCTACATAAATAAGCAATTTGATATCTTATTTATTAAAGGTTTAGAATATTCGCTCTATAAGTATGAAAAAGAAAAGTTCGGCGAAGTCACAGAAACCCATGCTCATGATTTAAGCAGTTTTCCCCCAATTTTAGATCACTTAAATAAACTGCGAGAGAGTTTTAGAGATAATATTCCCATTACGTTTGTTTTTTTGGGGAGACCTTTTTTAATTGATTATTTTATTCATCGCGCCCAGGATTTTTTTGATTGGAAATCATCAAATGTCTTGAAGTTAACAACAGTACCAGATTTAGACTTAAAAGCATCAGCTAGTAGTTCTGGGTGGAAGTCACAAGTCCCTGTTTCCGAACAGTATTTCCGTAGCTTATGGTAAACTACGGACTGACACCGTTTTTGTTAAAATAAAAATATAAAATAATTCGGGGGGGCCAGTTTACTGGTCATAAGCGCCTATAGAGACTATCTTCGGAAATCTCCAAGGTTTAAAGTCCAGCCAGCTCAAGCAACTACAGCGGCTGTACCACCAGCGTATATCGGGCGATCGCATGACAACACCGGAGTTCGCCCAAAGGCTGGCAGCAATTAGTACGGAAATAAATCAACCTGTATGTGCCTATCTCAACCGTCGCGGACAAGTGATCCGGGTAGGAGTAGGCAATCCACGTCAAACCCAAATCCCACCCCTAGAACTGCCCCGTTATGGTGCAGAACGGTTGAGCGGTATTCGTTGTATAGCCACCCATCTCAAAGCAGAACCACCGAATGAGGCGGCACTGACAGCAATGGCGCTACAACGTTTAGATGCTCTAGTAATGCTGAATATTACCGGCACTGGATTTACCCGTCGGGGTGGGGGAGCGACTGGGTACGTAAAAGAAGCTTATTTGGCGCATTTGGTAGCTAATAGCAGACAATTAGTTTTAACTCAGTCATCAGGAATGAATATTCCAGATTCAGCCTTATATTCCAGCGTATCGCCACCTCTGAGTTTAGATGCGATCGCCGAACAGGATTTTCTGGACTTGGTAGAAAGTCTAGAAGAAGAATTTCAGAGAGAATATATTGCTCAAGAAGTAGACGCTGACCATGATCGCGTGGTTATAGTCGGGGTACTAACCGATGATATGACTCCCCAACGATTTCAAGACACCATAGCCGAACTAGCAAGGCTAGTAGATACGGCTGGGGGTGATGTCTTGCAGGCCTTACAACAAAAGCGATCGCGCATTCATCCTCAAACAGTAATTGGTGAAGGTAAAGTCCAAGAAGTAGCTTTAACCGCCCAAACCTTGGGAGCAAATTTGGTAGTTTTTGACCGTGACCTTTCACCCGCTCAAGTCCGCAACCTAGAAGCGCAGATTGGTGTCAGAGTTGTTGACCGCACAGAAGTGATATTAGATATCTTTGCCCAACGCGCCCAATCTGGTGCTGGTAAATTACAAGTTGAACTAGCGCAGCTAGAATATATGCTGCCAAGACTCACCGGCAGAGGCCGTGCCATGTCCCGACTAGGGGGTGGGATCGGGACTCGTGGACCTGGTGAAACCAAATTAGAAACAGAACGGCGAGCAATTCAAAGAAGGATTTCTCGACTACAGCAAGAAGTAAACCAATTACAAGCTCATCGTTGTCGGTTAAGGCAACGGCGACAACATCGGGAAGTTCCTTCAGTGGCCTTGGTGGGTTATACCAACGCGGGCAAGTCTACCTTGCTCAACGCCCTCACCAACGCGGAAGTATATACAGCCGACCAACTGTTTGCCACACTTGATCCCACCACCCGTCGTCTGATTATTCCTCATGCGGATACAAATGAACCCCAGGAAACCTTAATCACAGATACTGTAGGGTTTATTCATGAATTACCAGCTTCTTTAATGGATGCTTTCCGCGCCACCTTGGAGGAAGTCACCGAAGCAGATGCCCTACTACATTTAGTGGATTTATCCCATCCTGCCTGGTTAAGTCATATTCGGTCAGTTCGGGATATTCTTGCCCAAATGCCTATTACTCCCGGTCCGGCATTAGTTGTATTTAACAAGATCGATCAAGTCAATAGTGAAACTCTGGCTTTGGCGCAAGAAGAATTTCCTCTAGCGGTGTTTATCTCCGCCAGTCAACGTTTAGGTTTAGATACTGTACGCCTACGCCTGTCCCAGTTGATTCAATATGCAGTAGACGGCGGTTGAGCTTGAAAATTGAGCTTGAAAATTGAGCTTGAAAATTGAGCTTGAAAATTTTAGATTTTGGATTTTGGATGATTTGCTGGTAGCTCTGGCATTGTTCTGGCCAAGGATGAGACAGAAGCTACCTTTTATAATTGAAAAGTATTTGCTCAACTTGAGGATGTTATGACTGCCAAAGTAGAAATCTACACTTGGAGTACCTGCCCATTTTGTAACCGTGCCAAAAACCTACTATTAAATAAAGGCGTTGATTTCATCGAATACAACATTGATGGAGATGAGGTAGCAAGAACTGAAATGGCTCAAAGAGCAAATGGAAAGCGTTCTCTGCCTCAAATTTTTATCAATAATCATCACATTGGTGGTTGTGATAATCTTTACACTTTAGACAGTACAGGCCAACTAGATACTCTTCTTGGAGGTTCTAAGGTTTAGGTCAAGCGTCTTGAGACTCCCCCACCAACCTAACGGTGTAGCGGGAGATTCAAGTTTTCTTAGAAACCTGCTTTTTGGAATTATTAGAATATCCCCAGCAGCGTTTACAGACGTTTCATTTGAATACTGGCATCCTTAAATCAGCTTTGCCCGCAGTTCATCACCCGTTAAACCTTGGGTTGTAACGTGATTTTTAGATCCATAACAATTAAATTTTTTTTGATAATTGAGGTAGAAAGGGTGAAACTGGCTTTTATTATTGATCCCATCCATCAGCTTGACCCTTGCCATGATACGAGTGTTGCCCTCATGGAAGCAGCGCAAATTCTTGGTCATGAAGTTTGGATAACCCAAGCGAATTTGTTAAATGTTGTGGATAGCAAAGCTTGGGCTGTTTTACAGCAAGTAGAACTTGTACCAGTGGAATTAATAGAGGGACGTTGGGTAGCCGCAAATCCTTGGTATAAGTTAGGTTCTAGCCTCTTCACTGCTTTGGAGTCAATGGACGCTGTATTTATGCGGACAGACCCACCAGTCAACGATTCCTACCTCTATGCTACTTATATTTTGGATTACATTGACCAAAATAAAACCCTGGTAATTAACAACCCCAATGGTATCAGAGCCGCAAATGAAAAAATGTATGCCTTGCAATTTACTCAAGCCATCCCTGAAACCATTGTGAGTGCTGATAAAAAGGTAATCCGCCAATTTGTAGAAGCTAAGGGTGCAACAGTTCTCAAACCATTGGGTAACAAAGCTGGGGAGGGGATTTTATTTTTACAATCAGGCGATCGCAATTTTAACTCAATAGTCGAACTCAGTACCCTGCAAGGTCGATTACCAGTAATGGTACAAAACTATTTACCCGCAGCTAAGGACGGAGACAAGCGAATTATCTTGCTCAATGGCGAACCCATTGGGGCGCTCAATCGCCTTTCTAGTGGTAGTGATTTTCGCAATAATATGGCAACAGGTGGTACTGTTGCTCCAACGGAAATTACCGCAAGAGAACAGGAAATTTGCACCTTATTGGCAGAAAAACTGCGTCAAGACGGCTTGATTTTTGTTGGTATTGACGTGATTGGTGGCTACCTCACAGAAGTCAACGTTACCAGTCCCACGGGCATCCGAGAAATTGATCGCCTAGATGGTACTCACCTTGCTCATCAGGTTATTCAATGGCTAGAGCAGGTGAATGGGAACTGGTGACTGGGGAAGAAAATTTTAGATTTTAGATTTTAGATTTTAGATTGGAATTGACAAAAACAATCCAAAATCCAAAATCCAAAATTGAATTACCAATTACCAATTACCAAATAAAAAAACTCCAATAAAATATGGGGTAGGCAACTAAATTGCAGACCCCTATCTTTGGTGATAAACGTAAAACTAAGAAATTGTATAAAGCACAAACGCCAGAACTGAGACTGCAAACTTAATCTAAAATCTCAAATCTACAATTACTTAATTTTTCGGTGGTGTGCGTCGTCGTTGGAGAAAATCAGGAATATCTAAAATCGGTTTTTCTTTAGGTTCAGGAGTTGGAGTTGGTTGATTAACAGTTGGTTGATTAACAGTTGGTTGTACTCCTAGCTTCCTGGGAGATGGAGTCACTACTCTGGGAGTGGCCACAGTTTGTTGTGGAGCAGCTTGAATTTCTCCGGTAAACCCAGTCGCAATCACGGTAATTCTGACTTCTCCTTGCAGTCTGTCATCAATCACTGCACCGAAAATAATATTGGCATTGGGATCAACCACCTCATAAATTGTTTCCGCAGCCGCATTCACTTCATGCAGAGTGAGATCACTACCACCAGTGATATTGAAGACAACCCCTCTAGCACCTTCAATAGAGCATTCTAATAATGGTGAGGAAATCGCGGCGATCGCAGCTTCTCTAGCTCTAGATTTGCCAGAACTCACACCAATACCCATCAATGCTGATCCTGCATCTGCCATGACTGCTCGCACATCAGCAAAGTCCACATTAACCAAACCAGGAATCGTAATAATATCAGAAATACCCTGTACCCCTTGACGCAACACATCATCGGCATAGCGAAAGGCTTCTTGTACAGGTGTTTGTTCAGGAATTACCTCCAACAGCTTATTGTTAGGAATAATAATCAAGGTATCAACCCTACTTTTTAATCCTTCAATACCCTGCTCGGCTTGGCTAGTGCGTCGCCGTCCCTCAAATACAAACGGACGGGTCACTACACCCACAGTCAAAGCGCCCATTTCTTTGGCCACTTCCGCCACAATTGGCGCAGCACCCGTACCTGTTCCACCACCCATGCCCGCAGTGATAAAAACTAGGTCTGCACCTTCTAAAGCGGTAGCAATTTCATCACGTGATTCTTCCGCTGCCTTCTGACCAATAGCGGGATTACCCCCCGCACCTAAACCCCTGGTTAGTTTCTGCCCGATTTGCAAACGACTGGGAGCGCCAGCTAAAGTCAAGGCTTGGGCATCGGTGTTAATTGACCAAAATTCCACCCCAGAAACATCAGATTCAATCATGCGGTTAACAGCATTGCCACCGCCACCACCAACACCAATAACTTTAATATTGGCGACTCTGCCCGGAACAATTTCACCAATGCGACTATTTTCCGTAATTTTTTTACTGTCGTTACTTTGGGCAAAGTTTAGCCCGGAACTACCAAAGGGATTATTAGAGTTAACGGACAAAGATAACCCTGTTTGTCCCAGAGATTGGGCATTTTTATAGGTAAGCTCTTGGTTATTATCAAATGTCATTGGCTTGATGAAGGTAGATAAACGACTTGTTTTGGTGTTATTCACCTAAGAGTCAAATATAGTTGAGTTGGAGACTGTCACCGTCTATGACAATCAATATTTTTTATTGTTCTGCTGTGCAAAACCTAGACAAATCTAGACTTTTCCTTCTTACTCAAGGGGAGCATGGGAGCGGTTATCCCTCTGTAAGTCTCTGTAAATCTCTGTAAGTTTTGGCGCTGTCTGCGAGACACGATCATAATTAGTTATGGGATCATTTGGCAACTTAGGCGATCGCCTATGGCTTAGAGCAAACTGGGCTGTCAGCACTGCGCACCGCGCAATCGCATAACTAATTCTAGAAAAGTATACCTACATTGTCCGAAAATCGGTTTATATAACTTGATCTAGACATTAAGATTTTCTATACTATGTTGCTAAATTTCCCAGTATTGCTCTGTGAATTTGATGCTCAGTATCCCCCACTATTTCTGCTCGAAACTTTATATTAGCAGTCAATTTTACAGCTTTATTTGTTCATTTTTTCGATAACTACTAAATTTTTCAGTGATTTACTGTGTAAAGCATTACTTTTTACTCCAGAAGATATATCAAAAATGCGTTTGGTTTAGTTTTTGGTTATAAACCTATAAGGTTGAATACTCACATACAAAATGCAGTTACCAATGGACGACGGTAGTTTTGATTGGGAAACCTCCCCACCAAGGTGCAAGAACGCTGCACCCAAACCCTTGATGTTTTATCGACCTGCATAAAGATTATCTCCAAGAAGTTTCTAATATTTATCCTGCCATTTTAATCAAAAGTTCATGCCAATTTTTATTTCAATGGTGCGAACCGTAAAACTAACTAATATTTTTATCATTTTTATCCTCAAAAACTGGTTTCTGTACTCAAACAGGCTCAAGCTTGTTAGGTATCTGGGAAGTTAATTTGTTATTTTTGGTTCATTTGTACTAAAGGTCGGTCAGGATTTTTGATATCAATATAGGCTAATTGTTTGGGCTTGAATTTTGCTGGTAAATGCCGCATTTGCACAAGTAATTGGATTTTTTCCGGTAATTGGGCATTAGGAACACCAAGATGGACATTTCCTAATTCTGTTTTCAAAATTAAATTTGTGGGATCTTGGCAATCAATTTCCATCACTTTAACAGAACTCTGACTGACAGCTTGATAAAGTTCAGTCCAATAGGGGCAATATTTTTCTGGTGAACCAAGAACTTTGAGGGTAGGCAATTTACCTGTGGGGTTAAGTGCAGTGTATTTTGCTAGAGGAATCAAAGCGCCACTAGCATCTAGTAAACTGACATCATCCTGTTTGCTTCCAGCAGGAGTATTTTGCAAACATGAAGATGTTGCTTGTTTGCCAGAGTTTGCCGAAGATTGAGGCTGAGTATTGCAACTGGTTGTGCTTTGTTTTGGTAGGGTGTGAATCACTGCCACTGGTAATCTTTCTTGAATTTCAATCATTAACCCAGGCGGAAACAGACGACGGCTTACAGTGGCTTGTGCAATAGCGGGTTGTGCTTCTAAAGTTTCGGCAATTGCAGAAGGCTCTATTCGCCACAAAGATTGGGGATAGGACGGCGCCAACAGCGATTGAATAGCTTGCTCGGATAATAATTGATTGCCTGATTTCATAACTATTTGTGCAGGTGTTTTTAACACCCACATTGGTTGGAGTGTTACCCACAGCAATCCACCTGCTAGACCACTAGCAGCCAGTGTTCGCCAAATAGTGTGAATGATTTTTCTTTGCTGCTGCCTACGTAATTTTTTACGGCGTTGAGCTAAATTCTTGCGGGAAACTGATACTATACCGGCCATGAAAACCCCTTTCTGGTTTGAGTCTAATTCCTGAAAACCACGGTAATTGGTGATTGGTAAACTCTTGAGCTTACCATTCTAACCAGTTATCAGTATCACAGGATTCGTTAGTGTTGTGGATAACAGGAGTTTTTTCATTACTTTCTACTGGTAAATTCACTAGAAATTCTTGTAATCGCATACGTTCAATATAAGGCCAACCCCCCTCAGACTCAATATCTCTGAGCAGTGCGTACAGTCTTTGGCGGTTATCGGGCAAACTATCTTGAAAAATTCCATCACGAATCTCTTTATGTAACTTTTCCAATTGTCTCAGCAAAGATAATAATGCTGTAACATTGCCTTGACAAGCGTGGGCTGCATCTTGCACAGCAGATGCGATCGCTTGCAACTTAGCAGATAAATTTCCCGCTGGCAAATTTTGGTCATTGTTCATGTAATTTTCTGCTGCTGTTCTATAAAAGTAATACAATACCCGAAACACCCGAAAAAAGGGAGGATGGGCAGGGGTAAGAGCGAAATCACAAAAAGCAAGCGAAAATCAAGCGAAGAACTACTAATGACAAGGCGCTAATTGTCAATTGATTGATGCCAATGTGAATGGTAGTTTGAATATTGTACGTAAAGTAATCCCCACAGATTTAATGTGAGGGCTTAATTACGTTTTAGTGAATTTTGGGGATTCATTTCCGACTAACAAATAGCATCAGAGAAATCTTATGCTTTTTGGCACTATAACTTGGCTAATTTCCCTATCAAACCAAAGATTGTATGTACTAGCAATACATATACAATACAGGATGATTTGGGTCATGCCGCTTTTACCTGATGTAAGAGCAAAGCGCGAAGTATAGCCTACTTCGCATTAATAACAGATGCCTTGAGGCGTTTCTGTGTTGTGGTCTACTCATCCATTTAGCCAAACCCTGCCAAATGCCACTCAGTAGACTGTTGGTTTGAAGCTAAGGAAAAAGCAACTTCCATCTAACTCTGATGAGAGAAACTGCTGGTTCTGAAGCTAAACCTGAAAACTCAAAACGGAATGCGTTTTATTACGTTTAGTAGAGCCGTTTTACAACTTAAATATTAATGACATTGAGGTTGACCATGAGGTATCGCGCTTTAATAGTTGCATTCTTAGCTTTATGCTTGGGGCTGATAACTGCTTGTAGTGATGCGCCTTCATCTAGCAGCAGAGACTTGCTGACTTACGAACAAATTCGAGGTACTGGCTTGGCTAACAAATGCCCTCAGCTGGCAGAAACAAGCCGTGGTTCTATTGCTTTGGATAACGGTCAGACCTACACCATCAAAGAACTGTGCTTAGAACCTACCAATTACTTTGTCAAAGAAGAACCCGCTAACAAACGGCAAGAAGCTGAATTTGTAGCTGGTAAATTGGTGACTCGTAACACATCCACTATTGATCAAGTACAAGGTGATTTAAAAATCAACCCAGATAACAGTCTGACCTTTGTAGAAAAAGATGGTCTTGATTTCCAAGCTATCACAGTCAAACTTCCTGGTGGTGAACTAGTACCTTTCTTATTTACTGTCAAAAACTTGATTGCACAAACACAGCCTAATTTGACCAGCATTAATACTTCTACTGATTTTGAAGGTAAGTTTAAAGTTCCTTCTTATCGTGGTGCTTCTTTCCTAGATCCCAAAGGTCGTGGTGTTGTCAGTGGTTATGATAATGCTGTGGCATTACCAGCCCAAGCCGACGATGATGATTTGACACGAGCTAATGTGAAGCGTACAGAAATCCTCAATGGCAAGATTTCTTTACAAGTAGCTAAAGTAGACAGTTCTACTGGCGAAATAGCTGGTACTTTTGAAAGTATACAGCCCTCTGATACAGATTTGGGTGCTGGCGAACCTAAAGAAGTTAAGATTCGTGGTTTATTCTACGGTCGCGTAGAAACAAATCGCGGCTAAATTCCTGTTGTTATAGCAGTAGTCAGGAGGAGGCGGTGCGGTCTTAGGGTCTCACGCCACTCCCTTCCAGCCGAGAAACCCGTCCACAGGGGTAACTCCTCAAATGAAGCAACTACCGTTCAAGAGTCAGGAGTAAAATCCTTTTTTAGTAGCAGTTTCATGATTAATTGATGTTCTAACTACTCTGTCTACAGCTATAAAAAAATTTATCCAACTGCCCTGCTTTTTGAGAGGGTAGTTGGTTTTTTTTAGACTGGTAAACTTTTGGCTGATTTCTCATCACCTGTGATTTTTCCGTAAATAAACAGTTGTCAAATTCATGTTTTGGGAAATTAGATGAATTTAATAAAATTAAATACGTACTATTACTAATCAATAATTTTTATTAATTTAGAAAAATAATAGATAGAATTTTTGGCTATTTATCAGTACATTTCATATTGCATTTATTAAGTTACGTAATATCCCGGTTTGACATTAGGGAAAGAATTGTATATTTTAATTCTATGCGAGTTGTTTAATAAGCTACAACAGACCAAATTGACTTCGATCACTAAAAAGCAACTCTGCTGAAAATCGCCCTAGATTTTCAACCCATCCTCAAAATCTTTTCTAGCCAAAAATTTTAGTCTGCCTGATGGCTTTATGAGTTGTTCAAGAACGTGCATATCTGCCTATAGCGCGTCTAAAAATTAAGTTTAGCAGCGATTAATAAACACTCTATTTGCTAAATCCTGAATGTGCTATGCCTACTACAGCCACGAACGAACTAAAACATGAGATTTCACAGTTGTTGCGAGAATATGAGCAATGTCCCTCAGAACGCCTTCGTAATCAACTAGTGAAACTAAATTTTGGGCTGGTGAGAAAAGAAGCTCACTACTGGATAAATCAATGTCATGAAAGCTATGAAGATTTGATCCAAGTCGGCTGTTTGGGTTTAATTAGAGCTATTGAGAAATTTGAACTTTCTAAAGGACACGCCTTTAGTTCTTACGCTATTCCTTACATTCGTGGGGAAATTCAACATTACCTCCGGGACAAAGGCGTAACCATGCGGATACCCCGGCGCTGGTTAGCACTACAACAGCAAGCCATAGGTGTTTCCCGTTCTTTGCGGGAAAAATACAACCGCCAACCGACTGATGCAGAAATAGCTGGTGCATTGGAAATTTCTCAAAGTGAATGGCAGGAAATTAAATTAGCATGGGTGAATCGCTCTCCTCTGAGTTTGGATGTACCCATACAGAATGGAGAAGAAGGATCTACCAGTTTGGGGGAATTGGTTCCCGATCCAAATTACCGCAGCTTTCAATTAGCGCAAGAAGACCAAATCAGATTACAACAAGTATTAGTACAGTTGGAAAACCGCACCCGGGAAGTGTTAGAATGCGTGTTTTTACATGATTTGACACAGAAGCAAGTTGCAGAACATTTAGGAATTAGTGTAGTTACTGTTTCTCGTAAAGTCAAAAAAGGATTGGATATGCTGAAAAAAATCATGGTAGCGCCTGAAAATTAATAGCCAATCCTCTGAAACCATGATTTGCTGGAGTGTTAAAAATAACTCTGGAAATGTAAAATTTAGGTTATAAAGAAAACAGACTTGGCCTGTAATCACAATTTCAGGCGTGTTGATTTCCATAAGTAAACTTTCCTATAGCTTTCGAGAACAGCTAATGGGTATAAATTCACAAATTAATTCACAGATTGTAGCTGCAGCTATTTTAACTTTGGCGATCGCTGGATGTACAGTTAATGATACGCCAGAAGCTACTAACACTCCTCCAGCAGCAACAATTCCCCAAACAGCAGCAGAAAAACCAGAAGAAAAGACACCCTTTGCTAATCCTGTGGTGTCTTCTCAAAAAGATCAAGCAATAAAGGCAAATAATCCCGGCTTGATTGAATCCACTAGAGGCGATTTGCGCGTGGATTTGGCACAAAAAGGGCGGACTGATCCATTTGCGAAAATTATTAAGCCCTTATGGGTACCAATTGCTGCCAATTCTGAGCAAAAAGAAGTTCCTAAACTGCCTCCTTTGCCAACTCCACAACAAACAGGAACAAATCAAGCTCAGGGGGGACAAAATGTCCAGGCTCGTGTACAAATTACTACTCCTCCACCTCAACCAAAACCTCCTTTGACTCCAGTTTTGCCCATGGTTTTGCCTCAAGTTGTGGCTAAAGAGCCTGTTAAGCCTGTGTTACCACCTGCTCCCAAGCATGAAGATGCTCAAGCGGTTTTGGTCAGTGGTATAGTTGTTATTGGTAAAGAACCCCAGGCAATTATTAAAGTGCCGGAAGAACTTACCAGCCGCTATGTACAAGCTGGGCAAAGATTGGGTAATGGGGTTTTGATTAAACGAATTGAGATGAACAGAGGTTCTAATCCTGTGGTTGTGTTTGAACAGTTCGGAATTGAAGTTGCTAAAGCAGTGGGAGAAAAACCCTCTGCCGAACCTGCAAAGTCTGAACCTGCAAAGTCTGAACCTGCAAAGTCTGAACCTGCACAACCTGCTGTTGGGGTTTCCATTTCAATGGGTTTGTAAGAGTTAGTTAGCTATCTGGTTACAGCAGAATATGGCTGGCGCTACGCTGTCAGGAGTCAGGAGTCATTTTGTTGTGCAGTTTGTACTTCATTCATTGACAATCTGCTGTAAGTTTGCTGTAAGTTTATAGATATAACATCAATTCTGGCAATTAAATTGGTTGCATAACCGGAAATGTCCGGTTTTATATTATAGTGATGATTTTATACTTTTTATGGAATTATGGAACAGAATCAACAAAAAATAGAATTTCCTAATTTACCTTTAGCTGTATATCGAGAAATAGCAGCACATTTGCGGCAGGTGGAAGGGGTTGATGTGGATTTAATTCCCCAAACTTCTTCAGATTTTGATTATGATCAAAGTCAAATTGCTGGTTTGTCTATTTCTTGCCAACCAAATACTAATGAGGAACAGGTGAAGCAGATTTTAGATTATTATAACAGTCTAAAAACCTTATTCTATAGCCGTTAACCCTTATGGGAATATCCCCGGTTTTCCTACCTCGGCAGTTACGCTTATTTGTTGTTTAATCATGGTAGGTTAGACTCAATAATAGTGAACCAATAGGTATGAGATATGAATCAAAAAGACGATAAAGCTTTATTTCAGAAAAAGGCGTTAAAAAATGCCTTGGGTGCTTTTAAATTTCCTGAAGATTTAACAGCACGTCATCAAATAATTAGCAAATGGGTTGAAGCTTTAAATTCAGGTACACTGGATAAAATCAGTGAAGTTTCCTTACAGGGAAATTTCTTAAAAGAGATATTTCAAGATGTATTAAGTTATCGTTCTGTAATTGATGGTGGGGGTAAAAAATGGGAACTTTACCCAGAAAAAAACATTGCTGATGGTGGTGGTTTTGCTGATGCTGCTTTAGGATATTTTACCGCGACAGAAAACCAAAAAGGTCAGGTAAAATTACAAGGTCAAGTAGTAGCACCTATTGAATTAAAAGGAACTAAAAATAATTTAGATCGTGCTGCATCAGGAAGGGATAAATCAGCAGTTGATCAAGGATGGCATTATGCTAATTATACTCCTGATTGTCGTTGGATCATTATTTCTAATTATCGAGAATTACGATTATATCATATTAATAAAACTCCAGCTTATTATGAAAAGTTTGTATTAGCAGATTTAGCAGATTTTCAGGAGTTTAAAAAATTCTATTTTATTCTTTGTCGGGATAATTTTTTACCGATCAAAGATGTATCTGTAATTGATAGATTATTAACCACTTCTGATCAAGCACAGGAAGATATTACCAAACAACTGTATGAGGAATATAAACAAGTCAGATTAAACATAGTTAAACATTTTCGCTTTATTGATAAATCATCTATTCCTAACCGTGATGCGGTATTAATTGAAAAAGCACAAAAGACATTAGACAGAATTTTATTTATTGCATTTTGTGAGGATAGGGGATTATTACCAGAACAGACAATTACTAAAGCTCATGATAGCAGAAATGCTTATAATAATCGTCCGATTTGGGAAATTTATAAAGACGTTTTTCGCTGGGTTGATCAAGGTAATGATGATCCACCAATTCCCGGTTATAATGGTGGTTTGTTTCAACATGATCCGCTATTAGATGAAACATTAAATATTCCTGATCCTTTATGTACCCAACTGAAAAACCTGACACGGTTTGATTTTGATTCCGAAGTTTCTGTAGATATTTTAGGGCGGATTTTTGAACAGTCAATTACAGATTTAGAAGAATTAAAAGCTGATTTTACTAAACAGGAGTTTGATAAAAAACAAGGTAAGCGGAAAAAATTAGGAGTGTTTTATACTCCTGCTTATATTACTCAATATATTGTCGAGATTGCCATTGGTGGATATTTACAAAAACGGGAAACTCAGTTAAGACAGAGTTTACAGTTAGCAGAATTTACAGATTCAGAAAAACAGCGATCGCAAGAAATTCAATTTTGGTTAACTTACCGAAATGAGATATTAGTAAAAACGCGAGTTGTTGATCCTGCGTGTGGTTCGGGTGCATTTTTAATTGCTGCTTTTGATTATTTGCAAAGTCAGTATCAACGAGTGCATGATAATTTGCGGTTTTTACAATATCAAGATTCAGAAAATCTGGAATTAGATAAAACTATTCTGAGTAATAATTTATTTGGGGTTGACTTATCTCCAGAGTCAGTAGAAATTACTAAGTTATCTTTGTGGTTAAAAACTGCAACTCAGGGTAAAGCTTTAACTTATTTAGATGATAATATCAAAGTTGGTAATTCTATTGTTGCTGATGCAGAGTTTACAGATTTACCTTTTATTTGGGAAAATGAATTTACCCAAGTTTGCGCTGAAGGTGGTTTTGATGTAGTAATTGGAAATCCTCCTTATATTCGTCAGGAATTATTATCACCTTTTAAACCTTATTTACAGGAACATTATCAAACCTATGATGGGGTAGCGGATATCTATATTTATTTTTATGAGAAAGGTTTGAATTTATTGAAACCAGAGGGAATACTTTCCTATATTGTGACTAATAAATGGTTACGTTCTGGTTATGGGGAAGCTTTGAGAAGGTTCTTTTCTCAGTCAAGTGTGTTTGAACAAATTATTGATTTTGGACACGCACCAATTTTTGAAGATGCTGATACTTTTCCCTGTATTGTTGCAGTCAGGAAAACTAAAGTTTCGGAAACGGAGAGGGAAAATAAAGAAGTTGTAATTTGTATTGTTCCCCGTGAGGAGTTACCGAAAATTAACCTGACTCAATATGTGCAGAATGAAGAGAATAGTTATACTATACCTTGGTCGCGGTTTTCTGCTAATGCTTGGAGTTTAGAACCTCCTGCGGTGGATGAGTTAATGCAGAAAATTCAACGGGTTGGTGTTCCGTTAAAAGAGTTTACTGGTGTTAAACCATATCGGGGAATAATGACAGGTTTTAATGAAGCTTTTTTAATAGATGATGCGACTAAGAGAAAGCTGATTTTAGATGATCCGAAATGTGCAGAAATTATTAAACCGTTATTGAGAGGACAAGATATCAAAAGATGGTGTCCTGAATGGGATAATTTATGGATTATTTTTGTAAAATGGGATTGTCCGATCAATAATTATCCTTCTGTTTTGTTTTGGTTAGAAGAACACAGAAAAGGTTTAGAACTGCGTCCAGAAGTCAAACAAGGAAGATTTCCTTGGTATGCACTCAGTCGTTATGGTTCAGGTTATTCTCATTTGTTTGAACAACCAAAGATTGTTTGGAAAGACCTTTCTACTTATTCAGAGTTCTGTTTTGATAATACTGGCATTTTTACTAATGATTTATGTTTTATTTTCAGTTCAAGTGACCTTTGGATATTAGCAGTTTTAAATTCACCATTAATGTGGTATTACTTGTCTCGAACTACAATTCATGGACTGAATGAAACACTAAGGTTAAAAAACATTTATATGGAAAATCTACCCATTGCACAACCCACAGCAGAAATACGCGCAGAAGTAGAAGAAATTGTCAATCGTTTAATAGAAATAACCAAACTCAACGGACAAGTTTATAAAGACGTTCTCGACTGGTTGCAAATAGAATACAAAATTGAAAAACTGGGAAATAAACTAGCAGATTTTGCAACTTTAGAATTTGATGAATTTGTGGAAGAAGTCAGAAAAAGAATGCCCAAACCCAAGACAGCTAAAAAAGCATCTGATCCATTAAGTATACCAGCTTTTAAAGCCTTACGTCAAGCACATAATGATTATGTTCCAGAAATTCAAAACCGCAAAAATGAAGCTGTGAAATTAGAACAGCGACTTGCAGATTTAGTGAATCAAACTTATCAGTTAACACCCGAAGAAATTGAATTAATGTGGAGAACAGCACCTCCAAGAATGCCGATTTGAATTAAAAATTAAAAAATTGTCTGAATCAGGATGTCTAGGATTTAAACTCGTTCCCAGTCTCCGACTGGGAATGCTAAATAGAGTCTCTGACTCTAGTATATATCAGAAGGCAGAGCCTTAAATCATTCATTCCCATACAGAGTATAGGAACGAGTAATAGAAGTCGGGGATCTAAAAATCCGCGTTCATCTGCGTTCATCTGCGTTTAATTATTTTCATTGTCTGAATCAGGATATCCAGGATTTAAGGATTTACAGGATGTTTTTTACCAATTACCAATTACCAATTACCAATTACCCATTACCCATTACCAATTACCCATTACCCATTACCTAATGTTATAATCAAAAAATTACAACTTGATGCCATATCAAATATATGATCATTGCACAAGAACAAGAAACCCAAGAAAACATCTACCAAGATGTAATATTTCCCCCTGGAGATTTATATAGTGATGAACCTCCCGTGGAAACAGAACTGCATCTAGAGCAGATTATGCTCTTAATTAAATGTCTTAAATGGTTATGGAAAAATAGAAATGATTTCTATGCTGCTGGAAACCTAACCATTTACTATAGTCCAAATCAGAAAAAATCAGAAGATTCTCGTGGTCCAGATTTCTTTGTTGTTTTAGGAACTGAACGCAAAACCCGTAAAAGCTGGGTAGTGTGGGATGAAGATGGTAAATATCCTAATATAATTGTCGAAATTCTCTCACCCAGTACAGCAAAAACAGATAGAGAATTTAAAAAACAACTCTATCAAAATACATTCCGCACTCCAGATTATTTTTGGTTTGATCCTTACACTTTAGAATTTGCGGGTTTTCATTTATTAGATGGAGAATATGAACCGTTGACAGCAAATGAAAAAGGACATTTATGGAGTCAACAACTAGGTTTATATTTGGGTGTTTATAATGGTTTATTGCGGTATTTTACACGGGAAGGAATTTTAGTTCCTACACCGGAAGAAAGTGCAGAACAAGAAGCTAAAAGAGCAGAACAAGAAGCAGAAGCAAGAAAAGCTGAAGCTAAAAGAGCAGAAGCAGAAGCTGAAAAAGCAGCACGTTTAGCGGCAAAATTGAGAGAATTAAATATTGACCCGGAGACAATTTAAAGTTACTAAATGTAGGTTGGGTTAAGCGACAGCGCAACCCAACAAAGGTTTTAATGATGTTGGGTTTCGTTCCATGCTTCGCAACGCTAACGCGAACAACCCAACCTACCTATTGATTTTTCGATAACGTTATCGCTTTTCTGATATAATCAAAAGCTCAACTCCTTTAACATAGAATTTGATGTATGAGCAAGGGAACTCTGTTTGACAAAGTTTGGGACATCCACACCGTTGGTACACTTCCATCAGGACTAACGCAACTATTCATCGGCCTCCACCTTATCCATGAAGTTACCAGTCCTCAAGCCTTTGCTATGCTCAAAGAGAGGGGTTTAAAAGTTTTATTCCCACAGCGCACAGTGGCCACTGTTGATCATATTGTTCCTACGGATAACCAAGCACGTCCGTTTTTGGATAGCATGGCGGAAGAAATGATCCAGGCGTTAGAGCAAAACTGTCAAGAAAATAACATTACTTTCCATAATATTGGTTCGGGAAATCAAGGTATAGTTCATGTTATTGCCCCTGAGTTGGGACTAACCCAACCGGGAATGACTATAGCTTGTGGAGATAGTCATACATCTAGTCATGGTGCTTTTGGGGCGATCGCTTTTGGTATTGGTACAAGTCAAGTCCGCGACGTTCTCGCTTCCCAAACCCTAGCATTATCAAAACTCAAAGTTAGAAAAATTGAAGTTAACGGAAAACTCAGACCCGGAGTTTACGCTAAAGATGTAATTTTACACATTATCCGCACCTTGGGAGTTAAAGGTGGTGTAGGTTACGCTTACGAATATGCAGGAACTACCTTTGAACAGATGAACATGGAAGAACGGATGACCGTTTGCAATATGGCGATCGAAGGTGGTGCAAGATGCGGATATGTGAACCCTGATGAAATTACTTACGAATATCTGAAAAATAGAGACTTCGCTCCCCAAGGTGCAGACTGGGACAAAGCCGTTGCTTGGTGGGAATCTCTGCGGAGTGATGCCAATGCCGAATATGATGATGTAGTAGTATTTAATGCCGAAGATATCCCCCCGACAGTCACCTGGGGAATAACACCCGGTCAAGGAATAGGCGTTGATCAGAAAATTCCCGCAGCAGCAGAACTAGCAGAAGAAGATCGCTTTGTTGCTGAAGAAGCTTATCGTTACATGGATCTTTACCCTGGTCAACCGATCCAAGGTACAAAAATTGACGTTTGCTTTATCGGTAGCTGCACTAACGGACGCATCAGCGACCTAAGAGAAGCGGCGAAAATAGCCCAAGGTCGTAAAGTTGCAGCAGGTGTAAAAGCCTTTGTCGTTCCCGGTTCAGAACGGGTGAAAAAAGAAGCCGAAGCCGAAGGACTAGATAAAATCTTTGTTGAAGCTGGCTTTGAGTGGAGAGAACCAGGGTGTTCCATGTGTTTAGCCATGAACCCCGACAAACTACAAGGAAGACAGATCAGCGCCTCATCGTCTAACCGCAACTTCAAAGGTAGACAAGGATCAGCATCCGGTCGCACCCTGTTAATGAGTCCGGCAATGGTAGCAACTGCCGCTATTAAGGGTGAAGTTGCTGATGTACGGGAAATGCTGTAGACCGAAATTGTCGGTAAAAAAACTACATCTTTTTTATCTCACGCAGAGGCGCAGAGGCGCAGAGAGAAATTAAAAGTGTGGTTTACATACATAAAGTTTCTTAAACTCTTCTTTCTCTGTTTCCTCTGTGTCTCTGTGGTTCATTCATTAAAAAACTCTAGAAACACAAGAAAAATCTCTCTTAAGCTCTTCTTCCTTCGTGTCCTTTGTGTACTTTGCGGTTCATTAAAACTATGGTAAGTGAAATCAAACAGATAAGCGATCGCGCCGTTCCTTTAATTGGCGATGACATCGACACAGATCGCATTATACCCGCCCGCTACTTAAAAGCCATCACCTTTGATGGTTTAGGAGAAGGTGCATTTATTGACGATAGAACAGCTTTAAATGGTCAACATCCTTTCGATCTTCCCCAATACCAAGGAGCAAAGATATTAATTGTTAACCGTAACTTTGGCTGTGGTTCATCCAGAGAACACGCACCCCAAGCGTTAGCTAAATGGGGCATCAAAGCCATTATTGGTGAAAGCTTTGCGGAAATTTTCTTTGGTAACTGTGTGGCAATGGGTATACCTTGCGTTACAGCCGAACCGAGTATAGTTAAGCAATTGCAAGATTTAGTTACTGCTAATCCCCAAGCGCCTATTACCATAAATGTGGAAAATTTGCAAGTAAAAATCAATGATTTGACTTTTCCGGTGTTTATGGGTGAGGGAACTAAAACCACTTTTGTGTCTGGTACTTGGGATGCTTGCGGACAGTTGGTAGCAAATGCAGCACAGGTGAAAGCTGTAGCAAACAATTTACCTTATATTGGTTGGGGTAAATTAGCTGCTAGTTAGGTGACTGGGGACAGGGGACTGGTGACAGGGGACTGGTGACTGGTGACTGGGGACTGGGGACTGGGTAATCACTTTTATGTTTTTTAATCAGCTATTCCCAATTCCCAATTCCCAATTCCCAATTCCCTATTCCCAATTCCCAATTCCCAATTCCCTATTTAATATATGAATTACTGGTTAATGAAATCTGAACCTTCTGTCTATAGTATTCTTGATTTACAAACTCAAAAACAAACTATTTGGGATGGTGTGCGAAATTATCAAGCACGGAATTTTTTAAAGCAAATGCAAATAGGAGATTTGGCTTTTTTCTATCATTCTAATGCTGAACCTCCAGGAATTTTCGGTTTGATGAAAATAGTAGAAACTGGTATTGCTGATCCAACTCAATTTGATACTAATAGTAAATATTATGATCCTAAGTCTACTCCTGAATCTCCCCGGTGGTTAACTGTAAAGGTAGAGTTTGCCGAGGTATTTTCTCAACCGATTTTTTTATCTACACTTAAAGAAAAATTTACGGGAGATGAATTATTAGTAGTTAAAAAAGGTAATCGTTTATCAGTAATTTCTGTAGGAGAATCTGTAGCAAAAAATATTTTAGCCATGAATAATTAATTATGCAAAAAATAGTTTATAATTAAAGCACAACTAAATTGTTGTTAAGAAATTAGACCTTATACGGACAAAATTTTTAGGCAATATATAGGCATATAGGCAATATATTTTATGCTCAACGGACCACTACATGAACAACCCCGCAACCAAAGAGCTACAGTAATTCGTACCAGTAATGAATTTATACTGCTGGAATGGTTAAAATCAACTGGTCGTCTAATAGCGCGTGAGCATATAGAATCTGACCTGACCAGTGACGTTGAAGAAGAAATTTCCGAGATTATCGACCTCGACGATCTGGCTTATGATAATGATGATGATACAGGTTTAGATTTGGAAGACTAGGTTTGTTATAAAATCACGCAAAGATACCAATAAACTTATTTGAGTCTTTTTTGAGTCTTTGCGTCTACCCTGTGGATATCCTGACAGAAATTGCGTAAGCTTTTAATCTTTTTTTAATCTTTTTTTAATCTTTAATCAACTGCTGCAAAGCTGCAAATAAATCCTTTGTTAAATCACTCACACCTTTTCTAGCAGCTTGTTTATTTCCCTGACATTTTTCCCATCTTTCTGTTACGGAAATTGGTTCACCGACAGTAATCATCGCTTGTTTTAAACCTAAACGTGGTCTTCCAGGTAAAGTCGAATCTTTAATTCTAGACAACATATCAAACATTAATAAAGTCGTTTCTGCAAACCTATCAGCTGTCGGTTTTTCTTGAATATAATTAGCTGTCACCGCTACAAAACTTTCGGCTATTCGGATATGTTGCATTCGCAAATCTGCTTCTTCTGCTACCCAGTCAGCTAGACCACGTTTAAAAGGTGGTAAACTATTGATATCCTCGATATCATCACGATAAATATAATTCCAACCGGCTTCTTCTAACCGCCGACATCTATCAATAAAATTACCTTGTGCCGTCACATTAAAATATTCTTCAGCCACCTGTAAAGCTGTATCCATTAAATTTCCTAACCTATTAATTAAAACCTGATTAGGGTTAGCTGTTTCTTCACAAATAATTACTGGTAAATCTCGATGATAAAAACGCCGATAAAAGTCTTCCATTTCCGTAATTAAATATTCTGCTAAACGAAAAAGTCGCTGATATAAAATTTCTTCCCCATTCTTGCCAGTTTGATTAATTTCATCAACTGGTAAACCACTATCAGCTTCTAATTTTGATATTAGCCATTCTATTTTTTCCCAAGGTGGGTTAACATAACTATATTTAATACCAATAGGAATAATAAAAACCGTTTCTGGGCGGTTAGCTTTTTGCAAATCTTCCACACACCAAAAACTTATTTGTGCTACACCAGGTTCTAAAGGACTGACAATACTACTATGACCATTTGTACCACCTTCAGGAGCGATCGCAATAGGCATTTCTGCATTGACAAATAAATTTCTTACCATTTGAATTGCATTTCTATCTACTTTTCTTCCCCTACGAACTGGTACACCACCGCAGCGAGAAAATAACCATCCTAACCAATTTCCCGCCCATAAAGTCATGCCTCTTTCATACATAAAATGACTATGAACAGGATATTTTAAATCAATGCCTTTTTCCCGCGCTACCTTGGGAACAATGCGAGAAAGCAAATATAGCATTGTTAAAGGATCTTCAACTTCTGGATGACGAAAAGCAATTAAAAATCTAATTTTACCCTCTTGAAATTCATGATATAATTTAGCTAACACTTCGGCGTTTTCAGCTTCTATGTTCACAATACCAGCAGGTAGCCAAGGTCTAGTTCTCACCCGTAAAATAAAAGGGAGAAAAAAAGACATCACCTTGAGTACCAACGGTTGAAAATTTGGGGGAATAAATTTTAATGGTGGTTGGGTGGAATGAATAGACTTAGGCAACTTTTTCTCCTGTAGTGTGGTAAAACGTAAAACAATATGAATGAGTATTGCAAATAGTAATTTGTCCAGGTTATGAAATAAGCAAACCGCAAAGTACGCAAAGTACACAAAGGGAAGAGAATGGATAAGGGGTTTTTTATCCATGCTATGATTTTAGCAAAGTTGGATGCTCACAAATTATGTAAATAGAAAGCGAAGATCGCAATTATAATAATTTTATGTGAATATTATACAAATATGTAAAACTACAAAAAATAAAACTTCTGAAATTATCTGCGTTTATCTGCGTTCATCTGCGTTCCCTAAAAACTCAAAAACATGCACACAACCCCAGAACAAAAACAATTTGCACCCGCAACCCAACGCAACCGCGAACCCATTTTAGAGGTACTTCAACAAGTCTTACCCACAACAGGAACAATTTTAGAAATAGCCAGTGGTACAGGAGAACACGCGGTATTTTTTGCACATCATCTAGCACCGCGAAAATGGCTACCTTCTGACCCAAACCCCCTCTTAAGAGACAGTATCACAGCTTGGATGGCAGAATGTAAAAGTGATTATATTTACCCACCTTTAGATATAGATGTACAGTTACCGGTTTGGCCAGTAGAGAAAGAAAAAATCACCGACTCGCCAATAGTTACTATAGTCAATATTAATATGATTCATATTTCCCCTTGGTCAGCTTGTTCAGGACTGATGTCCGGGGCTGGACGAATTTTACCGCCAGATGGTATCCTTTATTTATACGGACCTTATAAACAAAACGGTCAACATACCGCACCCAGTAACGCTGCTTTTGATGAGTCTTTGCGATCGCAAAACCCAGCTTGGGGAGTGCGTAATTTAGAAGATGTGGTAGAAGCAGCAAAAGCTGAAGATTTGACATTGCAGAAAATTTACCAAATGCCAGCAAATAATTTATCCGTTGTCTTCCAAAAAACCTAGATGGAGGTTAGCGGACTCGAACCGCTGACATCCTGCTTGCAAAGCAGGCGCTCTACCAACTGAGCTAAACCCCCGTTTTTCAAGTCAAAATTCAAAATTAAACAAGTTCCTCTTTTTCAGAAACGAGTTAACTTTAAACTTAAAGTAAATAATATCCTATTATTCTTTTTTTGTAAACAGATGAACCCAGAAAATAACCAAGAAAATATTATAGTTGTAGCTGCGCTGTATAAATTTGTCAGTTTACCCGATGATCAAGAACTGCAAGCACCGCTGTTATCTTTTTGTCAGCAACAAGGCATCAAAGGCACAATTTTACTAGCCAAAGAAGGCATTAACGGGACCATAGCTGGTTCTCGTTCTGGGATTGATGCGGTTTTGGGATTTCTCCGTAGTGATGCGCGGTTAGCAGACTTAGAACACAAAGAATCATACACCGACACACCGCCATTTGAAAAGATGAAAGTGCGGTTAAAACGCGAAATTGTTACATTAGGAATACCGGAAGTTGACCCAAATGAAAAGGTAGGAAACTACGTCACTCCAAAGGAATGGAATGATTTGATTTCTGATCCAGAAGTAACAGTAGTTGATACCCGTAATGATTATGAAGTTAGTATAGGAACTTTCAAAAGGGCAAAAAATCCCCAAACGCAGATTTTCCGAGATTTTCCTGAATATGTAAGTAAAAACTTAGACCCGAACAAACATAAAAAAGTTGCCTTATTCTGTACTGGTGGTATTCGCTGCGAAAAAGCCACATCTTATATGCTGGCTCAAGGTTTTGAGGAAGTTTATCATCTCAAAGGGGGTATTCTGAAATACTTAGAAGAAGTCCCCAAAGAAGAAAGTTTATGGGAAGGGGAATGTTTTGTATTTGATGAACGGGTTGCGGTGCGTCACGGATTGGAAGAGGGCAGTTATGAGTTATGCTTCTGTTGTGGACATCCCATTGCTGAGGCTGATAAAACTTCACCTAAGTATGAAGAAGGTATTTCTTGTCCTCACTGTTTTGATAGTTTGACGGAGGAAAAAAGAGCAAGACAGCAGGAGAAGTGGAAGCAATATAAGTTACAGAATTTTTAAAGCTCACGCAGAGTCGCAGAGATAAAACCTCTTTCCTTTGCGTACTTTGCGGTTCGTTATTCATAAATTTTTTAAATCTCAAAAATCCAAAAATTTTTCAACTCTCTTTTTTTCGCAATAACAAGCCTCTATTCTCAATATTATTGATAATATTATCAGTAATTTTACGAAGATCGGTTATTTCAGCCATTGATATTGACATACTCTTTTTTTCTGGTATCATATATGTATGATCCAAGGGAGTCATATATTAAGCTTTAGGTACTCTTGGATGTGAGTATTTCATCAGATAACATAATTTTTGTTCCGTTCACTGTAATTTTACCCTCTTGAGTGAGTTTATAAAAAGCGCGAGAAAGGGTTTCAGGAACAGTACCTAATAAAGCAGCTAGTTGGGTTTTGGGTAAGTCTAATTCGACAACATTGATATTACCGTTTTTCTGACTTAATTTTAATAGATAATTGGTTAATCTTTCTGGAACTTCTTGGAAAGAAAGAGCATTAACCAAGTGGGTTAAATGCCTGAGATGTCGTGCAAAAGTTCCCAGCATGGCTATTGCTAAAGTGGGATGTTGTTGTAAAACCATGAAAAATGAAGTTCTGGGAATAAAGACAACTTCAGAAAATTCTATTGCTGCTGCGGATGCGGGGAAGTTTCCCCCATCAAAAGCGGGAACTTCTGCAAAGTATTCTGATATTTCAAAGATGTGTAATATTTGTTCTTTACCGTGGTTTGCTACTTTGAATACTTTGATTTTACCAGATTTAACAATAAAAAATCCCGTTGCTGCGTCTCCTTCCCAAAATAGGGTTTCGTTTTTTTTGTATGTTTGGAGAATAGCAATATTAGCAACTGCTTGGAGTTGTTCATCAATGATGTTTTCAAAGATGGGGGTTTGGTGGAGGAAGTTTTTGACTTCTAGGACTTTTTCAGTGAGAGTCATGAGTTGCTTCTTCTCTTCGTTAAGTAATGAGTGTGTCTGCTAACAAGAATCCGTACAACGATGCACAATTTCTTGAGCGCGACACAAGGCTTTCTTTATTATGAGGCGTTGCGCTCTAAATCAGTTCGCTCGCTCCACCTTGCTACGTATACCAAACACTATTATAAGTAAATTTTATTAAAACCCATAAACTCGTTTCTGCGAAAAAAATTTGATATATTATATACATGGTTAAAATAAATAGACAGTAGAAATTACTAACCTAATTAAAATACATACTCTCAACAACCAACTATGGTAGATACACAAAATATTCAGGAATCTGCTAAGGGACTTGGGAAAAAGCAAAAACAGTTTATAAAAGCTTTATTTGTTTCCCCTCTTCCTATTAGTCAGTTAAAGACCTCTGACAATTTGGTGTCCAGTTTAATTGAGCGTGGTTTAGTCAAAGAAGAAAATGGGCATTTTTGTCTTTCTGAGCTAGGAAAAAACGTATACCAGTATTTTAAAGGAGAATTTACTGAAATCACAGCGAATCAGTTTGAAAAAACAACAGATATTAACAAGCAATCCAAACTCGAAATTAAGAGGCAAAAAAGGCTTGATAAAAGTAATGAATATCTTGAACTTTATAAGATAGGTTTCTCCTATCAACAAATAGGAGATCACTATAAAGTAACTAGAGAGAGAGTTAGGCAAGTCCTTAATTCTAACCCTGCATTTAAGGAATATTTGGAGGAGCGTGAGCAGGAGAATGCTGCTACTGAAAAGGCAAAGCAAGAGCAAGCAAAAGCTGAATTATATGCGAGAAGTTTAGCTGCTCTCTATCCAAAGCAAGTTGCTGAGTTATGGGACTATGAAAAGAATGGTGACTTGAAGCCTGAAGATATACCTGCTGGTAGTCAAACTCAGAACGTATGGTTTAAATGTCCTATTGATGGACATTCATGGAAGAAGAAACCTAATGATATCACAACAAGTTGGGCAAGAAACGGAACAAGTGGTTGTCCCATTTGTGCAGGAAAGATAAAAAAAGCAGAAAAACAACCGAAACTGATAGAGATTTATCCAGAATTTGTTGAACAGTATTGGAATTACGAAAAAAATCAAGCATTAGGTATTGAACCTGATAAGACAACTCTGGGCAGCAATAAGAAAGCTTGGTTTAAATGCCCTATTGATGACAATGAATGGCAAGCAACGATTAGTGGCACAGTTAATCAGCAATGGTCAAAAGGTAATGCAGGATGTCGAGTTTGCAATGGGACTGATGAGCGAAAAATGGGAGAGTGGAAACGTCGAGAGCCAATAGCAGTAGAGTTTCCAGAAGAAGTTTCTAAGTATTGGCACTCTGAGAAAAATGATGAACTAAAATTAGATCCGATGAAATTAACAATTGGTTCTAATAAGCAAGCTTGGTTTAAATGTCCTATTGACGGGTATGAGTGGCAAGCAAAAATTACTTTATTAGGTAGGGCTTCTTGGAAAAAAGGTAATAGTGGATGTCCTGCTTGCCGGGGCTTAATAGCTACTGAAAATACATCATTGATTGCTCTTTATCCTAATTACATAGTACAGTATTGGGATTTTGATAAAAATGATATTTTAGGTTTAAATCCTCATCAATTAACAAGAGGTTCAAGCAGAGAAGCTTGGTTTAAATGTCCACATGACGGTTACGAGTGGCAAGCCAGAATAGGAGCTATTACTAAAAGTTCTTGGGAAAAAGGTAACAACGGTTGCTCTCGATGCGGTTCTGGTTGGACTATAGAAGCAATTCGCCAGTTTGTTGCTAGTTTGGAAGAACATATACCTAATCTAACTCCCGCAGAACGATACAAAATATTTGAACAAGCAGGAGTTTTAGGTACTCAAAATTCAGAAGGATTGAAGATTATCAAAAATTTGATAAAGGGTAAGCTTTCTGGGACTAAACTTAAAAACTTTTTACAAGATAAAGAAGTAACCAAGTCTGACTCTGAAATAGAATCTAATGAAGTTATAAATGCTAATAAAGAATTAAAAGTAATAGATAACGCTATTGAACCAACTTCGTTAGAGATAGATACCACATCTGAGTTTAGTAATTATAATCCAGCACAAAATGATAACTATGAAAATTTGAAAGAGCTACCAAAATATAAAATACAGAAAAGCTTAGAATTTCTGAATAGTAAAGTGGTAGCTTCGGCAGATCAAGAAGCAATAGAATTTTTTGTTGCTTCAAGACGTAACCGAATTTGGGCAGAAGTCTTTGAGGATGAATCAGCAGTTGAAGTAGTAGAAGAATTTACAGATGAAGGATACGGTCGTCAGGTTAGAGATCAATTTCTGGACGAATATTATCAAGCAAAAAATATGCCTATTCCAGCAGGATGGGGATTTCGGATAAATGGCAAGTTAACGCCTCCAAACTTAATGCAAAAATTAGCTGCGGTACGGTTACGTAACCAAAAGCGGATGCTCAATCTTTCCTTAACTGGCACAGGAAAGACTATTGGCGGTATCCTCAGTAGCCGTATTATTGATGCTAATTTGACAATCATCATTTGTCCGCGAGATACGGTTTCAAACTGGCATAGTGAAATTTTGCAAGTCTTTCCTAATAGTAAGGTTACTGAAAGAAGGTTTAATCCATATTGGGATGATGTTAATAATGGACATCACTACATCATCCTTAATCATGAACTTTTTCAACTGCATTCTACACCTACTCACATTAGTCAACTACTAGAACGCTATAAAATAGACTTAATTATTATTGATGAAATTCATCGGTGTAAGCAACGAAGTGATGATCCTTCTAAACGGCGGCAAATGGTGATGGCTCTAATTACTAATGCAGCCGAAAAAAATCCAGAAGTTCATGTGCTTGGTATGAGTGCCACACCTGTCATCAATAATCTAAAAGAAGGTAAAAGTTTAGTTGAATTAGTTACAGGTGAGAACCATATTGATTTAGGAGAAAAGGCAACACTTAATAACTGTATGAAATTGTATCAGGCGTTTGTTACGCTGGGAATTCGCTCTAGAGTTAAACCTAAAATCCAGATAAACCGCATTAAAATTCGTATTGATTGTACACATCTTGTTAATGAAATTCGAGAAAATGGTACATCTATTTTGAAAATGGAGCAAATTCTTACTCGTGCCAGAATTCCGATAATTATTCAACAACTACAGCCCAAAACCATTATCTATACCCATTATGTAGAAGGCATTGTAGAGCAGCTACATGAAGCAATTAAATCTGAAGGTTGGACTGTTGATTTCCATATAGGTGGAAATAAAAATGGTTTCAACGAATTTATTAATGGTTCTACAGATATTCTGATTGCTAGTAGTGCAATGGCTGTAGGAGTTGATGGTTTTCAGAAAGTATGCGATCGCCTAATTCTTAATATTCCTCCCTGGACAAGTGCGGAGTTAGAACAGTTAGAAGGTCGGTTAAATCGCCAAGGTCAGAGTCATTCAAGCCTATCAATTATCATGCCCATAACTTATGGTTTTGATGATGGAGAATATTGGAGTTGGGATGAGGGAAGATTTGCAAGGCTTCAAAATAAACAAACGATTGCTGATGCTGCTGTTGATGGCGTTATGCCAGAAGGGCAATTACGCACTGAAACGCAAGCATTCCGAGATTTGCGAAGATGGTTAGATCGTCTGAAAACTGGAGAACAGAAATCAATTATTAGACCTAAAATTTTTGTTCCGCTTCCAGATGTTGATCCTATAGATGTTCAAAGACGATACACTCAATATGGTGATTTTAGCAGGATGAATGCCCGTTGGAACAGCAGTTATAGCCATACTAATTATCAACGTCTTCAAGAAAATCCAGAAGAATGGATGCAATATCATACCCTCTATCAAGAAGCACGAAAAACTTGGCACGTTATTCCTTATGAAGAAGCAATCAAGTGGCTTCAAAAGCGTTCAGGATTGATTATTGGTGACTTTGGTTGTGGTGAAGCTTTGATTGCCAAAAATCTTGCAGGTAAACACACAATTCATAGCTTCGATTTCATTGCTATTAATGAATCTGTGATTGAGTGTGATATGGCTCATGTCCCATTGGAAGATGGTTGTCTAGATGTTGTGATGTTTAATCTTTCATTAATGGGTATCAATATTAATCAATATATTGTTCAAGCTGCTCGTACATTGAAGCTGGATGGTCAACTTTGGATTTATGAAGCAACTTCTAGATTTAAGAATTCTCAAGCATTTGTTCAAGGACTGGAGTCAGCAGGTTTCAAAATTATTGATAACATTGAAATCTTTAAATTCCGCCATATTCTAGCTATTAAGTCCGACGAGGTTGATCTAACTGCGTTTCAAATCAGCCTCTAGCACGAGCTATAGTTTGAACTTATCGCTAAATAAAAACTACGGTTGTCTAAAGAGTAAATTAATCTTTACCAAACTTTACCCAAAAACTTGACTTAAATCAAGGATATCCTCAATCGCAATCACTACACTGTAAGCATCAAGAGTTGAGGAACGAATTATGTTCTGTAACCAATGTGAACAAACCACCCGTGGAGATGTCTGTCATCAGTGGGGTGCGTGTGGTAAAAGTCCCGAAGTAGATGCTTTACAAGATTTATTAGTACATTGTTTACGCGGACTTTCCCAAATAGCATTACAAGCAAAATCTTTAGGTATTAATACTCGTGACACCGATGAGTTTACCTGTGAGATGCTATTTTCCACATTAACCAATGTGAATTTTACAACTTCTGATTTTATCGCTTTTGTGAATCGGGCGATCGCACTGCGTGACAGTCTGAAGTTAAAAATTCAAGCATTAGGTAATAAAGTTGTTGTTTCCAATATTAACACCTTTCAACCTGCCAGTAGTTTAACAGATCAAATTCAACAAGGTAAAGATTTAGAATTTGAATTTATCAGTCAATCTGCAAATAACGTTGATATTTTCTCTCTCAAACTTACAGTATTATATGGTTTAAAAGGTTTAGCTGCTTATGCTTTTCATGCCTTAGAATTAAATCAGCATGATGAAGGTTTATATACATTCTGCCATGAAGTTTTAGCTGATTTAGATAACCAAGATAAAACTTTACAAGATTGGTTAAACTTAGCTTTAAAAATTGGGGAAATTAACCTGACAGCAATGCAGCTTTTAGACGCAGGAAATACAGAAACCTTTGGACATCCCACACCCACACCTGTAAAATTAGGACATATAAAAGGAAAAGCAATTCTCGTTTCTGGACATGATTTATTAGCATTAAAAGCTATTTTAGAAGCAACCGCAGGAACAGAAATTAAAGTTTACACTCATGGGGAATTATTACCAGCGCATGGTTATCCAAAATTAAAACAACAATACCCCCATCTTTATGGACATTATGGTACAGCATGGCAAAATCAAACCCATGAATTTGAAAAATTTCCTGGTGCGATCGCCATGACTACAAACTGTCTTGTACCACCCCATGAAACTTACAAAAACAAAGTATTTACATTAGGTCCAGTGGGTTATCCTGGTTTACAACATTTGAGTATTTCTGATGTTTCACCCATCATTAATAAAGCATTAGAACTACCAGGTTTTACAGATGAAGAAAACAAAGGAATAGTAACCACAGGTTTTGCCAGAAATGCGGTTTTAGGAGTTGCAGATACAGTAATTGATGCTGTAAAATCAGGAGACATCAAACACTTCTTCCTAGTAGGTGGTTGTGATGGTGCAAAACCAGGCAGAAACTACTATAGTGAATTAGTAGAACAAGTTCCTAATGATTGTATAGTCTTAACATTAGGTTGTGGAAAATTCCGCTTCTTTGATAAACAATTAGGTGATATTGGCGGTATTCCCAGATTATTAGATGTGGGACAATGTAATGATGCTTATTCAGTAATTCAAATTGCCGTAGCTTTAGCAAATGCCTTTGAAGTAGGAGTGAATGAACTACCATTATCAATGATAATATCATGGTATGAACAAAAGGCGATCGCTGTTTTATTAACTCTACTTTATTTAGGCATTAAAAACATTCGCATCGGGCCAACCCTTCCCGCATTCCTATCAGCAAACCTTGTCAAATTGCTATCAGAAACCTATCATTTACAACTCATCACCACACCAGAAAAAGACCTAGCAGAGTGTCTTAGTTAAACCTAGAAATAAAATAAAAATAAGCCCCCCTAAAAAAGGGGGGTTAGGGTGATATTTGATATTACCAATTACCTATTCTATCCTCATCCCAAACTTCTAACTTTAACTCTTGCAGATAACTTAAACCATTAGAAATTTGCGTTTCAGTTCCCTGTAAATCTAAATCAAACCAACCATCACTAATAGCATCCTGACCTAAAAAAGCAGCTTTGATATTGATAGTTAAACCATAATCAGAAACCAGACGAGAAATAACAGGTTCTTGATGATAATCCTTGGTAATTCTCACCCTAATTCTCTGACTTATCAAAATATTTTCATCACTCATAAAAACACCTGCCCAGCAATTTACAATCTTGATCCTATTTTCTTAATTCCAATTCTTTGAAAATTTGAAAACTCACACAAAATCCCTCTAAAACCTCTTTCCTTTGTGTCAGCGCCAAGTAAGAATTACTCCACATCCTTAATACGGATTATATTTTACCCAATCACCAATCACCAATCACCAATCACCAATTACTCCACATCCTTAATACGAGTTTTCCTCTCCAAAACTTCCTTCACCACCAAAGTTACCACCGCCAAAAATGCCAACAAAACCGCTGCCGAAAAAGCTGCTTCCGTCTCATATTGCTTATAGGCATCTTCCACAAACAAAGGCAAACTTTGGGTTTTACCAGCAATATTACCAGACACCACAGAAACCGCCCCAAATTCACCCATAGCTCTGGCATTTGTTAAAATTAAACCATAGAGTAAACCCCAACGAATACTAGGTAAAGTCACACGCCAAAAAGTTTGCCACTCATTTGCACCCAAAGTTTTCGCTGCTTCTTCCGGGTCTTTCCCAAACTCTTCCAAAACCGGAATCACTTCCCTAGCAACAAAAGGCATACTCACAAAAGAAGTAGCTAAAACCATTCCTGGAAAAGCAAAAATGATTTGAATATCATGACTTTGCAGCCAAGGACCAAACCAACCTTGTCTACCATAGAGTAAAACAATCATCAAACCTGCAACAACTGGAGAGATAGAAAAAGGTAGATCAATAATACTTAAAACAATAGCACGACCAGGGAATTTATGGCGAGCGATCGCCCAAGCTGCACACAAACCAAAAACAGTATTGATAGGTATAGAAATCACAGCTAATAATAGAGTTAACCAAGCAGCATGGAGAAAGTCCACTCTACTCAAATTCTCAAAAAATGGTCCAATTCCGTTTTTAAAAGCTTGGTAAAACACATTAATAGTTGGGATATACTGCACCAGAAATAAATAAGCAACAGCTATCCCAATTAAAACCCCTGGAACCCAACTTTGCTTTGGTTTACCTGTTGTCATATCTTCTTGCCCAAGCTTGTAATAAATTAATTGCTAAGAGTAAAACTAGAGAAATTGCCAATAAAACAACCCCTATCACCGTTGCACCTGAATAATCATATTGTTCTAAACGTTGGAAAATTAACACTGGTGCAATTAAATCTTGAAACGGTGTGTTAGAAGCAATAATTACCGTCGAACCATACTCACCCACTGCACGAGAAAAACCCAAAGCAATACCAGTTAAAATTGTGGGAAACAAAGGCGGTAAAATCACCTTGGTAAAAGTTTTCCACTGAGAAGCGCCCAAACTCCAAGCTACTTCTTCAAGTTCCTTTTCCATCTCTTGCAATACAGGTTGTACAGTCCTCACCACAAACGGCAAAGATATATAAATCATCGCTACACCTACACCCAAACGAGTAAAGGAAACTTTTATACCTAAAGGTGCAAGTAAAGAACCGATCCAACCATTATCACTATACACAGTTGCTAAAGTTAAACCTGCTACCGATGTCGGCAAAGCAAAGGGTAAATCTACGGTAGCATCAAAAATTCGCTTTAAAGGGAAATCGTACCTTACCAATACCCAAGCAATTAATGTACCAAATATACCATTAACAGCAGCAGCCAAAAATGAAGTTACAAAAGTTACATTATAAGTTGCCAATGCTAATTCACTGGTAGCAATTTCCCAAAACTTTGCAGGTGGTTCTGTACTAGCTTTGAAAAACATAGCCGCAATAGGCAGAAACAACATGAAAGCTAGGTATAAAATTGTAATTCGCCAAGTCCAAGGTAGACGAATTACTTTATCTAAAAACTCTTTGCCAATAAAGGGTTTTCTCTCCCTCTTACCGCTTGTAAATACTGCCATAAATGATGCAAAATTCCCAATTCAAAATTCCCAAAACATGAGATTAAACTGATAACTGAAACTAACTAATTACTGCTTATTTTTAGCTTGTTGAATTTGATCAAAAATAGCCCCATCAGCAAAGAATTTTTGCTGCACAGCATCCCAACCACCTAATTCTTGAACTGTACTCAAACTTTTCACTGGAGGATATTTTTCAGAAAATTCTTTGCTTTTAGCTACCGTCTCATCAACAGGTCGAAAACCAACTTTAGCAAATTCCTGTTGTGCTTCTGGGGTAAATAAATATTTGACAAATGCTTCTGCTACTTCACGAGTACCATTTTGATCAACATTTTTATCTACCACTGCCACAGGATTATCAATGGAAATATTCACATCAGGGATAGTGTAGTTGACCTTCAAACCTTTTTGCTGCGCCAAAATGATTTCATTTTCATAATTAATTAAAGCATCTCCTTGACCTTGTTTAAAAAAGGCATCTGTAGCTTCACGGGCATCTTTAGTCAAAACAGGCACATTGTTGTAAACAGTAGTCACAAATTCAACAGCTTTTGCTTCATCTCCACTTTTAATGGCTGAATTCCACAAAGCTAAGAAATTCCACCGTGCTACCCCCGATGTTTTCGGATCAGCAGTAATCAGTTTAACATCATTTTTTGCTAAATCTGCCCAAGTTTTAATACCTTTGGGGTTGCCTTCACGAGTCACCAATGCAGCTACAGATGATGAAACAATACCATTATTGGGAACTTCTGTTTCCCATCCTGGTTGAATTAAACCTGCTTTCTCAATTTTTTGGGTATCCAATGCCAACGCTAAGTGAGTAATATCTGCTGGTAAACCATCAACAACAGCGCGAGTCTGAGAACCAGAACCGCCATAGCTTTCCTTGAATGTAACCGTTTGGTTATGCTCTTGTTGCCATTTTGCGACAAATTTAGGAATAATGGCTTTATACGCATCTCTGGTGACAGCAAAAGATACCAAAGTTAATTCTACATTTTTTGGTTTTGTCGTAGCCGAATTACCTGGAGTAGAACCACCCTCATTTGTCCCAGAGCAAGCTGCAACTGCCAAACCCAAGAATATTCCCACTACAAATAGGGATAAAAAACTTTTAAGTGAATTTACCCTTAATTTACTTTGTAATTGTTTTAGTGCGCGTTGCCACCAACTCATTTCTTTTCCTCAAAATCTACAGTTACCCGATAGGATTACGGGATTTAATAAACATAATACAAGATAATTGCAGATATGGGTTATGAACGCAAGAGTAAAACAGCACTTTTTCGATAGAAAATATGGGGATTATAGCAGATTCCGGTGTCATCTCTCTTTGATCACATTTAAATATTTGCATATAAGAGAATTATTTATAACTTTACTTTATACAAAGTTTACAAATTTATTATATAAATAAATACACTTGTTTACCGATAGATTTTTTGTATTTTACGTCTTGATTTTCGCAATTGCATCTGATAAGCTCTGTTTTTATAAGCAATTACATTATTCCTATCGAATTACCGTAGTTTATTTAAGGACGAAGGAAAAATCTCCAATGACATACAATTTTGAGAAAGCAGCAAAATTTTTGCCCGTAAAAACTGCATCAACCGTAGTTTTAGCAATTACTTTTAGTACAAATACGTTATTGCCCGTATTTGCCGGGACTACAACTCAAAAGACCCTAATTAGTCAACAGAGCAAAAAAGTAGAAATTACCTTGGTGACTTACGCAGTAACAAAAGCTGCTTACAGCAAAATCATTCCGCAGTTTGTAGCCAAATGGAAACGGGAAAAAGGTCAGGATGTGGTCATTAGAGAAAGCTATGGTGGTTCTGGTTCTCAAACTCGCGCAGTCATTGATGGTTTACCAGCCGATGTAGTAGCATTAGCCCTGGCCTTGGATACCAAAAAAATCGAACAAGCAGGTTTAATTAACCGTGGTTGGGAAAAAGAAGCGCCCAACAACTCAATAATTACCCGTTCAGTGGTAGCATTAGAAACGCGTCCAGGTAATCCTAAAGGCATCAAAACCTGGAATGATTTAATCAAACCGGGAGTAAAAATAGTCACGGCTAACCCCAAGACATCTGGTGGTGCAAGGTGGAATTTTTTGGCCTTGTGGGGTGCAATAACACAAAATGGAGGCAACGAAAACCAGGCCTTCAACTTTGTGCAACAGGTATTTAGAAATGTAGTAGTATTACCTAAAGATGCCAGAGAATCAAGTGACGCTTTTTTCAAAAAAAATCAAGGTGATGTACTAATCAACTATGAGAACGAAGTAATTTTAGCAGCACAACAAGGCAAAACAGATACATCCTATGTAGTACCTTCCACGAATATTTCCATAGAAGGACCCGTAGCAGTAGTTGATAAAAACGTAGATAAACGCGGAACTCGTGAAGTATCAGAAGCATTCGTCAAATTCTTATACACACCAGAAGCCCAAAGAGAATTTGCCAAAGTTGGTTTTAGACCAGTTAACCCAACTGTAACCAAAGAAGTACAAAATAAATTTCCCAGAATCAGCAAACTTTATACAGTCAGTAGTTTAGGTGGTTGGGATGCTGTGCAGAAGAAATTTTTTGATGATGGTGCTATTTTTGATAAAATTCAATCTACAAAGAGATAGGGAACAGGGAACAGGGAATAGAAGGCAAAAGGCAAAAGTTATATTCTTTCCTAAACTCCTTACTCCTGAACTTCTGAACTCCTGAACTCCTAAATTTAAAAAAATCTCTGCCAAAATCCCCACAATTTGATACCCTAGCTTAAACAGATTTGAGAAAAATGAAAGAGTGGAAATTCAACTTGGGCGGGGAAAAATGGCTCGCCGAGCCTACGGCATTGACGAAATAGCTTTAGTCCCCGGTAACAGAACATTAGATCCGAGTCTAGCGGATACAAAGTGGAAAATTGGTAATATTGAACGAGAAATACCCATTATTGCTAGTGCAATGGATGGTGTAGTAGATGTTGGTATGGCGGTGCGTCTATCCCAGTTAGGAGCTTTAGGAGTTCTTAACCTAGAGGGTATTCAAACGCGATATGATGACCCAAATCCGATATTAGATCGCATTGCTTCAGTGGGCAAAGATGAATTTGTGGGACTGATGCAAGAACTTTATGCCGAACCGATCAAGCCCGAACTCATTGAAAAACGTATTCAGGAAATTAAACAACAAGGCGGTATTGCGGCAGTTAGTGCAACACCGGTAGGAGCAAGCAAATATGGTGAAGTAGTAGCTAAAGCTGGGGCTGATTTATTTTTTATCCAAGCTACAGTAGTTTCTACAGATCACCTTTCTCCAGAGTCTATGAAACCTTTAGACTTAGCAGAGTTTTGCCAGTCTATGCCTATTCCCGTAGTTTTGGGTAACTGCGTTACATATCAAGTCACCTTGCATTTAATGAAAGCAGGTGCATCCGCAGTGTTAGTAGGGATTGGACCCGGTGCAGCTTGTACATCCCGTGGGGTTTTAGGTGTGGGTATACCCCAAGCCACAGCAGTTGCCGACTGTGCCGCTGCCAGAGATGACTTTTATCAAGAAACGGGCAAATACGTACCTGTCATTGCCGATGGTGGTTTAATCACCGGTGGCGACATTTGTAAATGTATTGCTTGCGGTGCTGATGGCGTAATGATTGGTTCACCCTTTGCCAGAGCCGCAGAAGCCCCAGGACGGGGTTATCATTGGGGAATGGCAACTCCTAGCCCAGTGCTGCCCCGTGGTACTCGTATTCGTGTGGGTACAACTGGAACTCTAGAACAAATACTCAGAGGTCCAGCAGCATTAGATGATGGTACTCACAACCTGCTTGGCGCATTAAAAACCAGCATGGGTACATTAGGAGCAAAAGACCTAAAAGAAATGCAGCAAGTAGAAGTAGTTATTGCTCCCTCTCTGTTGACAGAAGGCAAAGTTTACCAAAAAGCCCAACAGTTGGGTATGGGTAAATAAATAGGTGACTGGTGATTGGTGATTGGTGATTGGGGACTGGGGACTGGGGACTGGGGACTGGTGACTGGTGACTGGTGACTGGTGATTGGTGATTGGTGACTGGTGACTGGTGACTGGTGACTGGTGACTGGGAAGAATAATATGTTACTTCCTATTCCCTGTTCCCTGTTCCCTGTTCCCTGTTCCCTGTTCCCTCAAACAAAAATTTTTTCCCAGCAAACCTAAACAATCACTGGAAAAATCCCAACTGTAGCCTACAATAGAAATAGCGGAGACAAATGTTTCCGTTCACTCCTCACACCACACTCCGCCCGGACTAATGTTCGGGCGGTTCCTTATAATTATCCATAAATTCCATAGCTTCTTTGCAAATGTACATCCTTCACTCCCAAGCTGATGTTTTTGCTATGGTAGAATTTTCACTAAACTCATAAATATAATAGGCAAAGGTTGTTAGGAATGTCAGCAGCAGCACAAGTTACAGATTCTAGTTTTAAGCAGGAAGTACTAGATAGCGAAGTACCCGTTTTAGTTGACTTTTGGGCTCCCTGGTGCGGTCCTTGTCGCATGGTGGCTCCTGTGGTTGAGGAAATCGCCAGTCAGTATGAAGGTCAACTCAAGGTAGTGAAAGTTAACACTGATGAAAACCCTCAAGTTGCCAGTCAGTATGGTATCCGCAGCATTCCCACATTAATGATTTTTAAAGATGGACAAAAAGTGGATATGGTAGTTGGTGCTGTGCCTAAATCTACCTTGGCTACCACTTTGGAAAAACATCTTTAAACCTCAACTGCTTACAAATTTAATTGATTTGTCGTGTTTTAGGTAAGTATTTGTTAATTGGTTTCTGAGGCGCAAAGTTTGCGTCTCTAGAAAACTTTCTGCACAACAAGACAGACAATTTGCAATTGATGATTTTTGGGAAACCCGGAAAAATCTTGACCCTATGACCACCTAAATTATACAAACCCCTTTTGGGTAAATGTTTCCGCTTGCGGCAGCGTAGGTAGTTCACATAAAATATAATGCCATTGTTGTGGCAGTTCTCATGACCTCTCAAGAGTCCTTTGAAATACTAGAGTCCCTCCAAGCTGATATTGCTGAATTAATAGATCGTCTACCGACCTTAAAACATCGGCAATTTATCCAGCAGGCACTTGCTACCATAGTTCGTTTAGCTGATAGTGAAATTGATCGTCTTGATTGGAAGATACTGTCTGCGGCTTTAGCAGATATGGAAAGAGGCTTTCAACTCTTTTATGATTATCGACACACTCGCAAAGTTACTATCTTTGGTTCTGCTCGTTTAGCACCAGAAACCCCTGATTACCAAATGGCAGTTCAATTTGCTCGCGCTGTATCTCAACTAGGATTTATGGTGATGACAGGTGGTGGTGGTGGTATCATGCAAGCTGGCCAAGAAGGTGCAGGAAGAAACAATTCTTTTGGTTTAAATATTCAGTTACCTTTTGAGCAACAGGCTAACCCTTTTATTGAAGGTGATCCTAAACTCATTCACTTTAAATATTTCTTTACCCGCAAACTCTTTTTGCTCAAAGAAAGTGATGCTGTAGCTTTGTTTCCCGGTGGTTTTGGCACTCAAGATGAAGCTTTTGAATGTATGACATTAAGCCAAACAGGTAAATTCGGTCCTGTTCCTGTGGTTCTCATCGATCCTCCTGGTGGTGATTATTGGCACTCTTGGAGTAAATATATTGATGAGCAATTGGTGGCAAAAGGTCTTGTGAGTCCAGAAGATCCTAGTCTGTACACAGTTACAGATAATCTAGAGGTGGCTTGCAATGCCATTACCCGTTTTTACCAAGTTTATCACTCTAGCCGCTACGTAGGTGATCTATTGGTGATTCGTCTCAGACACGAGTTATCAAATGAATTGGTGGAACAATTAAATAATGAATTTAAAGACATTCTGGTTCAAGGCAAAATTGAAAAAAGTCAGGTATTACCTCAAGAAGGTCAAGATGAAACCTCTGATTTACCCCGCCTTGTTTTATACTTCAATCAAAGAGATTTGGGGCGTTTGTATCAGATGATTGCAGCGATTAATAAGTTAGGTATTCCTACCCCAGAGGAAACAGCCCATCCAGAAAGAAAGTAATTTGGTGATTGGTGATTGGTGATTGGGGACACTTCGACAAGCTCAGTGCATCGCTGGGGACTGGTGATTGGGGACTGGTGATTGGATAAAAATAACTAATAACTAATAACTAATAACTAATGACTAATGACTAATGACTAATGACTAATGACTAATGACTAATGATTGAGTTTTCCTGGTGGCAAGTTTTCCAGATAGTAAGAAGTGGAATTAAAAGGCATAATATGCCAACACTGCAAACAATTATTAGATATCTGAAAAAAGATAGAGGAATTAAATATGCTGGAATTATTAGGTTCAGGTTTGGTTTCACTTTGGCTCGATATGGCTGGAGTCAAAATCCAACCTGTAAATGCTTTACAAGCATTGGCTTGGCAAAGTAGTCCTGGCTTTGTTATTGCACCTGATCCCAACCCAGCCGGAGCTATGACAGTACAGGAATATCTCAAGGAGTTGATGACTTCTAAGCTGGTAACGGAAAATCTGATCCAGCAACAGGGAGTTTGGTTGCAGTCGGGTCCGATGTTAATGGCTAATCACCAAGGTACAATTCCTCTACCCGCAGCATCTTTAACTAAGGTGGCCACTTCATTAGCAACTTTTACAATTTTGGGACCAAACCATCAATTTGAAACTTTGATTAGTGCTACAGGTCCTATAGTTAATGGGGTAGTACAGGGTGATTTGGTGATTACTGCTGGTGGTGATCCGATGTTTGTCGGAGAGGAAGCGATCGCTGTTGGTAATGCTCTCAATAAAATCGGTATTAAGCAAGTCAAGGGAAATTTGGTAATTACTGGCAATTTTGCCATGAATTTCTATACTAATCCTACCGCAGCAGGTCAATTACTCAAACAAGCTTTAAACCACAAAAGTTGGAATCGTTCTGTAATTTACCAATATTCCCGAATGCCCAAGGGAACACCTAAACCCCAAGTAGTAATTAATGGTACGGTGCAGGTGACAGCACAACCTAACCCTAAACAAACTTTACTGGTACGTCATCTTTCTTTACCCCTACATCAACTCATTAAAGAGATGAATGTTTACAGTAACAACGACATAGCTGAGATGTTAGCTCAATCAGTGGGAGGGGCAAATGTAGTTAAATCTACTGCTGCTCAACTAGCTATGGTTCCACAGTCGGAAATTCAATTAATTAATGGTTCTGGTTTAGGAAGAGAAAATAAAATTTCCCCTAGAGCCGTCTGTGCTATGTTTATGGCACTACAACGCCAAGCATCCGCCCATAATTTGACCTTAGCTGATTTGTTCCCTACCTCTGGCTTTGATAATCGTGGCACAATGCAGTTTAGAAGTATGCCCTCGGCAACTGTGATGAAAACTGGAACTCTCAGCGATGTCAGTGCTTTAGCAGGAGTTTTACCCACACGCGATCGCGGTTTAGTCTGGTTTGCTATTATCAATCGCGGTTACAATGTCCCCAGTTTTCGCTCTGAACAAGATCAGCTTTTACAACATCTGGTGAAACAATTACAAGTATATACTGGTGTTCCTACAGCCCTGACTCCCCATTCACCTAAAAATTCTTTACCAAAATTAGGTGTACCCAGTCGTAATGAAATTGTTTATAGAGGTTAGTCATTGGTAATTGGTAATTGGTAATTGGTAATTGGTAATTGGGAAAAATAAAATTGATTACCCAGTCACCAGTCACCAGTCACCAGTCACCAGTCACCAGTCCCCAGTTTGGGGAATAATTTCTGTGATGACTCTATTACCCGAACCACCACCTTTAACAACAATATTTTCTGTTTCCAGATTACCGACTGCTGTTGTACCTTGAAAGTTTAATGGTGGTTCAACTTGACGATAAACTACATTTCCCTGTGCTTCTAATAATTTTTTCTCTAAATACCAAGTGAGTTGATTTGATTTTAAAGATTGACTCTTTTTGCCCACGGCATTTACATTGCCTGTTAAATAAACTGTTTTTTCTGGTATTTTCATTTCTGCTTTATTGCCAGTTACAGTGACATTTTCAGCTTGATGAACCACACGCACAGGGGCATTTGTTCTCACTATTTCTTGGTTAATATTCCAAGTCATTGAGTTACTAATTATCTGCATCGGTGGATTTAGTAACTGTAATTGGCCTTGGGGTTTAAGAGTAGCAACTTTAGTTTTTAGGTTGACTTCAGCACCATTTCCTCTACCACGATCAGTTATTTTATTATCTTGATAACGGTCAATTTCGATAGGGCGATCGCCAATTAATTTTTCTTCTTTAAGAAGCCAAACTAACTGCTCAGTTCGCATTTGTAATTGCGGATCACCTGATATAGCAACGACTTTTCCCGAAAATTCTATTCGCTGTTCACGGGTTTTTACTCTTGCTTCCTGTGCTGTGGCTTTTAATTGTTTATGATTACCATTAAATTGATTACGAACAATCAATAAATCTTCTTCAGGTCGCCATTCTAATTCATTACCTTGTAATACTACTCCATTCCGTGGATCTATAGCCAGAATTTTACCTTTGAGTAACAGTTGTTTACCATCTTGCTTAATATCGGCTGTTTCGGCTTTAATTGTATAAACTATTTGGCCATCTTGATAAAGTTCGCCTTGGGGATTTTGGGCTTCACCAATTTCTGTTTCTTTGGTATACTTGGCTTGTTGAGCTTGGACTTTCCAAATAGGTCTACCTTCTTCATCAAACTGTTCTAAAGCCACACCGAAAAAAGTTAACTTACTATCTGTATTTTGGTTAGCTGAACTTTCCTGTTCTGGTTTTACAGAAGATGGATTTCCGCAAGAATATAAGCCAAGTAACAATAATAAAATTAAAGACAGATAAGAGAAATTTCTCAGCATTTGTAAAATATAAGAATAGAAGCGGGGGGAGTGAGATTTACTTCCCCTCTGAAGTTGTGAACATTCTCTCCGCTGATTCCCGCCTTGTGGATTTTGCATTATTCTGGAATTTCTAAATGTCCTTGACTATCTCTAGGATCGTCCAAGAATCCCATACTAGATAATGGTCGATAGGGATAACCTGGACGGGGTGTTTTTTGAATATCTTCCTTGATAGCTTCTAAATCAATATAGCGATCGCTCACATTAATTAAGCTATCACTGGTCATCGATCTTAAACTCACCACTTCAACCCTGACACCCCGATAACTGACAGAATTTACAGCATAAGCCAAATCGCCGTCACCACTCACCAAAACTGCGGTATCATAGGAATCGACTAACGCCATCATATCCACAGCTATTTCCACATCTAGGTTAGCTTTTTTTGAGCCATCCGGTAACTGCACCAAATCCTTAGCAATGACTCGATAACCATTGCGACGCATCCACAACAAAAATCCCTGCTGTTTCTCATTTGTGCGGTCTACACCAGTATAGAAAAAAGCCCGCAATAGTCGAGAACCTCCAGTTAATCGACACAAAAGCTTAGTATAATCAATTTCGATTCCTAACTGTAAAGCCGCATAAAATAAATTCGAGCCATCAATAAATATCGCCACCCGACCCCGATTTTCTAAAACCTGTTCCGGCGAAAAAATCGAGTCATTTTCCAAATTATTCAACATCATTGTCATACCTCGGTTGTTATCCATGTTATTGCCGATAGAAATCATTAACTTTTACGCTCTTGCTAGATTGGCTTATGATAAATTCCGGGGCCAACAAACAAAGTAGGCCCCCGATTAGGTTTTTACACTCAATCAAAAATGGAAAGTGTTAATTGTTTTTTGGTAGTTCTATCCGTTTAAAAATTGGTTGAGGTGTACCCAACTGTTGTTTATCTGATAGTACGCCCCATGTTGCATGGGTAGTAAAAGGTGCAACCATTGAACTTTCTTTTTGATTGTTAAAATTGATTCCCCAGCCTAGTTGCTGATAAATATCGCTGCTAATGTTGGGAATAATTGGGGAAAGGAGATAAGCTGCTAGTCTTACTGATTCAAGAACCGTATACAGCACCGCTTCCACTTCTTCCTGTTTTCCCTGTTTATATAATGTCCAAGGTGCTTGTTCATCTATAAACTTATTGCCGGCTTGAACTAATGACAACACAACGTAGCAAGCTTCATTGAAAGCTAAAGCTGTATAAGATTGTTTCACCTGTTCCCCCAGCCCTAAACCAATCGCTTTTAAAGCATTCTCAGCGGGAATAACTTCTGGAGCGATTGATGGAACTTTACCAGCGCAGTATTTCTTCACCATGTTCAAAGTGCGATTCAACAAATTACCTAAATCATTGGCCAAATCTGCATTGAGAACATTAATGAACCTAATTTCATTAAAATCTCCATCCTTGCCAAATTCGATTTCCTTAAGGAAGTAATAACGAACGGCATCACTACCATAACTTTCAACTAAGGCTACAGGATCAAGGGTATTACCCAGAGTTTTCCCCATCTTTTGACCATCTTTAGTCAAAAATCCATGGCCAAATACTCTTTCCGGTAATGGTAAACCGGCTGACATCAGCATTGCTGGCCAGTAAACTGCATGAAACCGCAATATATCTTTACCAATCAGATGGAGATTGATCGGCCACCATTTTTCTAAAGCATTCGCTAAAGTTGGTTCTGCATCTGGTTCTAATAATGCGGTTACATAACCCAGCAGAGCATCAAACCACACATAAAGGGTATGTTGAGGATCTACAGGTACAGGAAAACCCCAATCCAGATTTACCCGCGAAATGGAAAAATCCTGTAAACCTTGACTGACAAAACTGAGGACTTCATTACGGCGACTGGCAGGTTGAATAAAATCTGGCCTAGACTGGTAAAATTCCTCTAGCGGGGTTTGATACTTGGATAACCGGAAAAAGTAATTTTGCTCGTCTCGCCACTCTACTTCTTTGGTAGTATGAATAGGGCAGCGTTTGCCGTCTAACAGTTCTCGTTCTTCTTTAAATTCTTCACAGGATACGCAGTACCAGCCTTTTTGTTGTCCTTGGTAAATGTCGCCATTTTCCCAAACTCTTTGGAAAAATTCTTTTACAATCGCGTGATGGTTTAAAGCGGTAGTGCGACTAAAGCGATCATATTGAATATTTAGAACCTGCCACAAGTTGATGAAACTCGGTACTATTTGATCACAAAATTCCTGTGGTGGTTTTTCTAAACTTGCTGCTGACCTCTGAATTTTTTGCCCATGTTCATCTGTACCGGTAATCAGCAGTACCTGATTTCCTAACAAGCGTTGAAATCTGGCTACTACATCCGCTGCCATTGTGGTGTACGCACTACCAATATGGGGAACATCGTTTACATAGTAGAGAGGTGTAGTCAGGGCAAAGGTTTTTGAAGTTTTATTTTCTAGATTCATAGGAATTAAAAAACAAATTATTAAACAGTTTTGTTGCTTAGTTGCTCCTGTAAAGCCAGGTAATTATATAATATTGCCACTATTTTTTTCAAACAATATCTTAATCTTAGCAAATTTATTACCTTAATCATTGTTTTGCCATATCTAGAAATTCTACTCATTGATCCTCAAATCACTGGAAATAGTTGTTGTTAATCATGTTGTAAACTGTTTATTCCTCAGTTGTGATCATCCATTCAACAAACCAAAATTCAAAAAAGCAAGCTAAATCTGTAATTTATACATTGCTCAGTGATAGTGCCTCTTATTGTTAACCATAGATGTGACAGTTGAAAGTAAAGAAATGTAAAAATCACATCAAGAAAAAATACGATATTTTTCACAAAAGATACAGTAACTAATGGGATAATTAATTGGTGCTGGGAACTGACTGGTTAAGGCAATTTTAGTTTTTAGTGTGGAGATTTGAGGCTGTAGTCAGAGAAATAAAATCTCAATACAATCTAAAATCTAAAATTTAAAATCTAAAATTGAATCACCAATTAACAATTACCTAGCTTGAGCGAGTTTGTGAAGGATCGGTTAAGCGATTTCACTTATTTATATATAATTCATTCAAACTTCACTAAAATCTGTAATCATAGTTTCAGACTTGGCCGATTTTTATCTCGAAAAGCTGATTTTAGTCATTAGTTAGTAGTCATTAGTTAGTAGTCATTAGTTATTAGTTATTAGTTATTAGTCATTAGTTATTAGTCATTAGTTATTAGTCATTAGTTATTAGTCATTAGTTATTAGTCATTTTTACCCAGTCACCAGTCACCAGTCACCAGTCACCAGTCACCAGTCACCAGTCACCAGTCACCAGTCCCCAGTCACCAGTCACCAGTCACCAGTCGACAGTCACCATACACCAGACCCAAGTCACCAGTCCCCAGTCACCAGTAACCAATTCCGAATTCCAATCACCGCGTATATTATCGCATCTC